>JBFWPS010000257.1:0-3201 GCA_050249855.1 Gammaproteobacteria bacterium | reverse complement strand
TGTAATTATGGATAATTATGTAAAAACCATAACAGCAAGCCTTTTTCAATGGGCATTTGATCACGTTTTTTCAGCGATTCTGCTACATCCAATGGATTTCGTTTAACCAGTAAAAATTTTGGTTCAACCGATAACATCTCAAATATTTTTAACCAAAATGGCAGAACACGAATGGTACGAGGGTCTTTAAAACACCATTGATGGAATCTTTGTAATTTTGTTTTTATTAATTCAGCTGCTTCCATCAACAATGGTTGAATTTCTTCTGATGACAAACTTGCTTGTGAAAAATAACCTGGACTATCCCAATATAGTTGGCTAGTTGCTAATACTTTATCATTTATATGAACAATATCCCATGTTTCCCAAAACCCATGTACGTTATCAAACCCAGCTTCTACTAAATTATCACCATGGTCAATATTAAATACTTTAAGTGCTCTGGAAAGCGCACTAGTTCCACTTCTATGCATTCCTAATACTACATATAATTGATTTTCAGAATGCCGTTCCGTTAAACTCTGTTCGCTCATATCAAACTCTTGTGATTATCGTCTGCTACCCATCAATCGTAAAATACTTAAAAATAAATTAATAAAATCCAGATACAACATTAGTGCACCTTGAATTGAGAGTTTTTTTCCATCTTCTGAATGCATATTTGCATTTAACGCAAAATATTTTAATTTCTGTGTATGATAAGCTGTTAAACCTGAAAAAATAACGATGCCCGCGATACTAAATAACATTTGAGCACCCGTCCCTTGTAAACTTGGGATGAATAATGCCAATAACATCATGCCAATCAAACCAAATAAAGCCATCGTACAAAATGTTCCTATAGGGCCTAAATTCACTTTTGTAAAATATCCCACGATACTCAATCCACCAAATGCAATGGCTGTCACAAAAAAAGCTGATGCAATACTATTTTGCGTATAAGCAAATAAAATGACTGATAATGTGATACCCATTAATACAGAATAAGCCAGATAAAGTGCGATGGACGATAAGTAACTCAAACGATGTAAAACTGCAGATAACCCTATCACCATTGCAAATTGAGCGATGATCAATCCGAAAAATAAAACCTTATTCGTTAATAATGCATACATGATTGCTTGGTTACCCGCCACAACACGTGCAACCACACCGGTTATCAATATACCTAGCATCATCCATCGATAAACATGACTCATAAAACTTGATACGACGGCGGTCGTCTCTTTTGTCATTTGACTGGTATACGTCCCTTCATAAGTACGTTTTATATTTCCCATGTTTTATAACCTCCAAATAATGAATCGATTGTGCTAACTTATTTTATGGTCCTACTGCCGACCAGGTACAGGTGTAAGGTGGTGGTGGATTTGCCACAATTGGACAATATGGCCAATCATGAAAACACTCACATAAATATTGTGGATCATCTGTAATCCACCAATGGCCGGTCCATCGGGTCATATTTTTTTCACATACCACTGGGCAGGTTTCCCAAGCGTCTTTGTTATCAGTAATAGGAATTGCACTCGGGTAATAACCAGCATAAATCATATGACTCAATGATAAAATAAAAACAATCATCAATGAGCAAACCACATTTTTACGTCGCATATTTAGGTTTTCCTATTATTCTTTTGATTTTACCAAATATCGAACAAATTAACATATTCTAGGCTAAAATGAAATTAAAATTGTAAGATTAAAAAGATCGTTTTGCTTATTAATTAGTCTTTATTTAAGGCTCTTTTCAAAGCATCCGCAACTTGGTGTATAGCCAGTTGTGAGCTGGAAGTTACATTCAAAGAATTAATGTCAGGAAAATCATGTACAGTTCCATTATAACGTACTGATGCAACCGGTACTCCTGCTTCATCTAGTTTCATCGCGTAGCTTTCTGCTTCATCACGCAATACATCATTTTCAGCAGTTTGAATTAAGGTAGGTGGCAATCCTTTAAGCATGGCAATTGTCGCTTGCAAAGGTGAAGCATAAATTTGTTTACGTTCTTCTTTATTAGGGACATAGGCATTCCAATAATATTCCATAGCTTGTTTAGTTAAAAAATATCCTTTTGCAAATTGCTTATAAGATGTCGTATTAAAATTCGCATCTAATACCGGGCAAATTAACACTTGTAATAAAATATGAGGCCCACTATTATTTTTTGCCATTAAACTCACAGCTGCGGCTAAATTTCCACCGGCACTATCACCAACAATTGCTAATCGTTTTTCATCTAGATTCAATTCTTTTCCATGTTTTGAGATCCAGACTAGTGCTTCATAAGATTGATTGATTGCAACTGGATAATGAACTTTAGGTGATAGGGTATAGTTAACAAACACTGCTGCTGCTTGTGAATCTAAAACCAATTGACGCACCAATGCTTCATAACCTTTAAAATTACCGAATACCCAACCACCTCCATGCAGATAAACAAAAACAGGCAACGTTTTTTTTACATCAGCGGGACGAACAATCGTGAGGAATAAAGGCTTTCCATCGACTAGGATATTCTTATTAATTATTTGAATCATTTTATCATTTTTTGATAAATCATTTTGCTGAGATGAACTACTCTTATTTTCATAATAGGTTTTCAAAAATAATTTTGTCTCTTGATTTACCCATGCATACGCCATATGACTATTCATGAAAATTAATATAAAAATCAGAGGTTTATTTAAAAATTTTATTGTTTTATTTATTTTAATTTTATATTTATTCATTATCTTTAAATCTATCAAGTACTGGCTTTGAACCAACAAACGGGGGATGATCGACCACTAGTATTTACTGAATCTTCAGTATTTTCATCCGAAACAAATGGTGAACTTGGTCTGCTAGGACTATTAGTTCTGCTAGATGGAAACAATTTTTTCCAAGTAAAAAGATCTAAAACTTCAACATCACTATCATAACCACATTGTGAGGCAAGCGACTTGCAAGAAGCTTGTAAAGTTTTTAGTTGTGCCTGAGCGTCGTTATAAAGCTCGCCAGCACTCTCATCAATTCTCTTAAAGTAAGTCACGGCATGACTTAAATAATTCAATTCCGTGTAAATGAGACCATATAAATAATTTCCAAGATCTCGATTAGTTTTGTAGACCGCGGCTGCATATAGTTCAGCCGCTTCATAATTACTACTACCGTTAGCTCTACCATCTAAATAACAATGGATAACATTGCAATGTGCGG
>JBFWPS010000256.1:0-3178 GCA_050249855.1 Gammaproteobacteria bacterium | reverse complement strand
CATGCTTGGCTTCTAAAAATATGTTGCGTCTTAACTCAAAGATACCGTGTTCGTTCTTCTGATGTTTTTTCCATAAAACATCGAGTTCCCTAAAGTAAGCTCTCAATGCTTTCGTATCACTGGGGAAATCATCACGATATTTTAATTGTAATGCTTTCCATGATGTATTTTTTTGTTCTATCAATGCCTTTATCGCTGGGTCACTTTCATCCAAAGATAAAATTTCATTTAACTTACTTCTAATTGGTTTTAGCTTATCAAGATTAAACTTATTTTGATTAAAAAACGTTGTAAGATCATCAAAAGTAGCATTCAAGGAGTGTGTTAAATATCTTTCTTGTGCGCCTCCTGGAATTATGCGTGCAGCATTAATTCCAACAGGAAAAACTTTAGGTTCGAAAATAAAATATTTTTCATCTTTTCCATAAGGGAACTTATACGTATTACACTGCATATGCATTAACATATGCATTACATAAGTTGAGATATCAAACTGTTTATCAGCATCCAAATCTGCTATCCAGCCTTGCATCATACTTAATAAAGCGATCACATCAAGCTTAATACAAATTGGATTCGCTTCATCATTCCCTTTCCCTAAATCTTCTGTTTTCATAGCTTGTAAGCGCATGAAACCCAGTTTTT
The DNA here is from genome assembly GCA_050249855.1 of Gammaproteobacteria bacterium. Classification (GTDB taxonomy): domain Bacteria; phylum Pseudomonadota; class Gammaproteobacteria; order JBGSLN01; family JBGSLN01; genus JBFWPS01. Next base: position 2,533 of record JBFWPS010000256.1, on the reverse strand, counting down.
TAAATAATGCTTCTAAATTTGTACGTAATTGTATTTGCTGATCAGACAAAGATTTTCCTTCGATAGGATACGGGCTGGCTGTTCTAATCGTTTCACTTTCAACTACCACTTTTCCTGCAGGCGTAATATGGCCCGTACAATGCAGACTAAAATTGGCTAATTCTAAATGCTGTAACATGGCAGAAAGTGTATAGACTTCCTGTTGTTCCGCTGTAGAAGAAGTAGCATTTGATGGTTTAGGTACTGCTCTACTAAATGCAAAAGGCAAATCAGCCGTAAATTCCATACAACCATCACCTGGTGTTACATTCAAAATACCAGGACGAAATGATAAATTAAACGCTTCTTCTTCCGCTAGTATTTTAGATAACTCACGTTGTGACTTATTTTGATATTCTGGTTGTCTTCTCAATGCCAAATAAATATTTGGCATAAAATCATTTTGAACGTAGGTTTTAAATGTATGATAGCTTTTTGAAATGGCTTTCTTTCTTTCCGAGTCGGACAATGTTTTATCATTGTAAATTGAATCCATGCTATTTTTTTTGATAAATTGTTCCATCTCTTTTTTCCAAAGCGCAATTTCATTTTCAACTAATGGCAGCTTTGATTTTTTTACCTGTAAGGTTTTAAATGCATTAAGTACTGCTTCTAAACTCTCTTTTAATATTTGATCGCTTAATCTTCTTTGATGATTTTGAGGAAATAAATTACATTGCAAACCATATTTGACTAAAGGCTCTTTTAAATCTCTAGGTAATGCGGTGCTTTCTTTTTCAACTGCTGCCGGGATAAAATAAACTGGGTGATCAGGTATTTCAGACCATTCTGTCATTTGATCTTGAAATTCTCGCTCGGAAAAAAGCTGTTCAAAAAATGACGAAGTTATTGGCATAGGATTCCCTCTTTATTTCAGCCAAAATAACTGAAATGACTACTGGATTTTAAACTACAAAACTTAAAATAACCTTAAATATCACTTATACAAAATACACTATTTTTTGTTAAAAATTCATCTGGCTTGCTCATTTATAGCCCAAATAATATGTTCTTGTAACATTTCAGAACTCAATCCTACCAATTTTGCTCGTAATGCATGAAGAATTGAATCTGATCGAGGTGCATTTCCTAAAGCCACCGCAATATTACGCAACCAACGTTCATAACCAATTCGTCTGATCGCAGAACCTTCTGTATAGGTATGATACTCGTTTTCACTCCATTGAAACAAGGTTAATAAGTCAATATCCTGTAAATTATTTCTAGGGAAAAATCCTGTTTCTGTCGTATATTTTGCGAATTTATTCCAAGGACAAACTAACTGACAATCATCGCAACCATAAATTCTATTACCTATTGCTTTTCTAAATTCAACTGGAATGGAACCTTCCAATTCAATCGTTAAATATGAAATACAACGAGTTGCATCAAGCTGGTACGGCCCTACTATAGCGTTGGTTGGACAAACAGTCATACAAGCAGAACAACTACCACAATGTGTTTGCATCACAACATCTACTGGTAAAGGAATATTGGTATAAATCGTTCCTAAAAAAAACCAAGAACCTGCTTTGGCATTAATAAGATTTGTATGTTTCCCAATCCATCCCAATCCTGCTTTTTCTGCTAAAGGTTTTTCTAATACAGGCGCACTATCGCAAAATACGCGGTAATGTATGGTTCCTATATATTCTTGAATTTTTTGTGCTAATTTTTCTAAGCGTTTTCGAATTAATTTATGATAGTCTTTACCTAGTGCATAACGGGAAATAAAAGCTTTGAAAGGATTTTTCAAAATTGATTTAAATTGAATATTTGGTGGTAAATAATCCATACGCACAGAAATAACACGTATTGTTCCGGGAATTAAAAGCTCTGGTCTACTACGTTTATCACCATGCTTAGACATATATTCCATTTCACCATGATAACCACGCGCCAACCATTCGTTTAGTTTTTGTTCTGCGTCAGTTAAATTTGTATCAGTGATCCCAACTTGCTGAAAACCTAATTCGCGCCCCCACACTTTTATATCAGCAGCAAGTTGTTGCAGTTCATGTGGTGAAAAAGTTAAACTTATCATTTACTAAACCTCAACATGGTTTCCATTATGACTAAACAAATTTCCATAACCAAATTAGATTTTGAAACGCTTATAAAACACCTACCAAAACGACCTTTGGATGCACACAAAGGCATGTTTGGACATGTACTTGTAATCGGTGGTGATTATGGTTATGCAGGTGCACCAAGAATGGCAGGAGAAGCTGCGCTCAGAGTTGGTGCTGGCCTTGTGAGTGTCATCACACATCCAGAACATATTAATATAATATCCAGCTGTCGACCAGAATTAATGGCTCATGGTACCGCGGATCCTAACACATTAAAAACATTACTTACACGCACGACCGCCATAGCGATTGGCCCAGGCTTAGGTCAAACAGATTGGTCAAAGCAACTGCTTCAAACTATCATCGATGTAAATTTACCAATCGTGTTAGATGCGGATGCACTTAATTTATTACCCAGCATT
>JBFWPS010000255.1:0-3214 GCA_050249855.1 Gammaproteobacteria bacterium | reverse complement strand
AATACAACCATAGATTAAAATAAAAAAAAAATTTTTTCACCAATAACAGCGACTCTATCTGCAACGCTCCATAAAGTGTCTAAATCGTGGGTAACAATTACTATGGTTAATCCTAAGTCATTTTTCAATGATATAACTAATTCGTCTAAACTGGTAGCACCTTCTGGATCAAGACCCGTTGTTGGCTCATCTAAAAATAACAATTCAGGATCAAGTGCAATTGCACGAGCTAAGCCCGCTCTTTTTTGCATTCCACCACTCAACTCTGCCGGATATTTATGAATAGAGTCAAGTGGAAAACCTACGAGATTTAATTTTAATTTTGCAAGTTCAACGATAGAGTTTTGTGGAAGTCCTGTTTTTTCTTGGAGTGGAAACATGACATTTTCTAACGTTGTTAAAGATGAAAATAGCGCGCTATGTTGAAATAACACGCCCCATGACTGTTGTATTTTTTTTAAAGTTGCTTCGCTAGAATGTTCGATATCATGTCCGAAAACTTTTATTGTTCCAGAGTATAATGGTAACAACATCAAGATAGACCGTAACAAAGTGGTTTTACCACTACCACTCCCTCCAACAACTGCAAGTATTTCATTGCGATAGATTGTTAAATTCAATGACTTATGAATAAAGTTTCCACCTAAATAAGTCGTTAAATCATTAATTTCAATAATAGGTTCAGGGTTCATATATTTAACCAACTTAATATAACTGAAAAAATTGCGTCAGCTGCAATTATTAAAAAGATCGCAAGTACAACACTTTTAGTTGTTTGTAAACCAATACTTTCAGAACTACCCGTTACTCTAAAACCATGAAAGCATCCCACTGCAGCGATAATTAAGGCAAAAACAGGTGCTTTGATGATTCCAATTGAAAAACTGGTTAGTGTAACTGCATAAGGAAATTCATGAATGAAGTCTAAATAATTGATCCCCAAAATATTTTTTGACATAACCATGCCACCGAGTATTCCAAAAATATCAGCCCATACGACTAGTAAAGGCATAGCAATGATTAATCCCAAGATTCTTGGCAAAACTAATAATTCTGTTGGGGAATAACCCATAGTGCGCAGAGCATCTATTTCCTCGTTGGCTTTCATTAAGCCTAATTGTGCTGTGAAAGCAGAGCCGGTTCGTCCAGCAATAATAATCGAAGTGATTAATGGTGCAAATTCTCGGAAGGTTGCAATGCCAAGTAAATCAATAATAAAAATGTTCGCACCATAATTTCGCAGCTGTAATCCTGCTTGATAGGTTAATACGACACCAATTAAAAAAGCAAGAAAACCCACGATAGGTAATGCGAGAAAACCATTGGTTTCAATGGTTTTTAGTAAGAATTTAACGCGAAGTTTTTGAGGTTGAATGATGTTGTTTACTAAAGTAATAAAAATTTCGCCGATAAAATAAAGCCAAAGTAATAATTGACGGTAAAAATAAACTGATTTTCTACCGACTATTTCAAGCCAAGGTGGAATTGTTTTTTCTACTTCAACAGTTAGTACTTTTTCATTTTTTTTAACAAGTGCTATAAGGCGCTTTTGTTCTTCATTTAAACCAATAATATTGGGCTGACCAATTGTTTCAATTAGTCGTGATAAAAATAATGCGCCTGCAATATCCAGTTTCTGAATACCTTGAACATCAATCGTTTTAATTTGTTCTGGATCAGTGACTAAAGTTGAAAACTTTTGTTTTAAATCAGTAAGGCCAGTTAAATCCCAGTAACCTGATAGAACTAACTGATTATCCAATAATGTAATTTCAGCCATTTGTTTCATGATTGCCTAAGTGTTGCCAGTACTGATTGTGTGTTAGGTTTTACTTGACGCCAAAGATAAAATGATTCTGCGGCTTGTTCAACTAGCATTCCTAAACCATCCATTAGTTTTGTGCTGCCGCATGATTTTGCAAATGATAAAAATGGCGTTAAATTTTGTCCATAAACCATATCATAACACGCAACTTGATGATTGATAATTTCTTTAGGAATATTAGGGATTTCGCCTTTTAAACTTGCTGCAGTGGCGTTGATGATTAAATCAAAGTGATATTGCTCTAATGCATGAAATGGACAAGCGATACATGAACCAAATGGTTTCCATTTTTCTGCTAAGATTTCTGCTTTATCGTAAGTGCGATTCCCAATAACAAGCAATTCTGGGTTTTGTTCAAGTATAGGTGTTAATACACCTTTTGTAGCACCCCCCGCACCTATAATGAGAATCGTTTTATTAGCAAGAGGAAATTGTTGGTTTTGAGTTAGATCACGGATTAACCCAAGACCATCTGTGTTGTATCCTTTGATAATATTTTGCTCTGTCCAAAGTAATGTATTAACAGAGCCCGCTATTTTTGCATGGCTGTCTAAAATATTTGCAAACTCATAAGCTTGTTCTTTAAATGGAAGCGTTACATTGGCCCCTTGTCCCCCATTTTGATGAAACTCTTTAACTGTTTCTTGAAAACCATCTAGAGGGACAAGAATTTTTTCATAGGTGATATCTTGGTTTGTTTCTTTTGCAAACAGTTGGTGTATGATTGGTGATAAACTGTGAGCAATTGGATTACCAAAAACAGCATAGCGTGCAGGCATTTGTTTAATCCTCTGGGTTATTTATATGCCCAACTAGAATTGGGCAAGTACAGATTCTTCACTATAATAGGGCCTACCAAAAACATTAAGGTTTTTTGTAAAAAAATGGCCGTCATTGCGAGGCCCACGTTTTGTGTGGGCAGTGGCAATTCAGAAACTGGCTGTCTATTTAAACCCAGTATTGGATTGCCACGATCTGCAAAAAACGCAGGTCTCGCAATGACAGCTCCATTTTTCATAAGTCCTATATTAAATTGCTAGATATCTTATTTTAACCTGTTATAGTTTACCCTTTATACGAGATAAGTCTATGAAATCTAAATTAATCGGCGGAATTTTACTGATTGTTGGTACTTCGATTGGCGCAGGCATGTTAGCCCTGCCAGTTGCTACCGCACCAGGTGGATTTTTAGGTGCCGCAATTTTATTGCTTGCATGTTGGTTATTGATGACATTTTCTGCCTTAGTGATTTTGGAAGTGAATCTTTGGTTACCACCAGATAGTAACATTGTTTCAATGGCTCAAAAAACTGCGGGGCGCTTTGCTGAAGTTTTGGCGTGGGTTGTTTATTTATTATTATTATACAGTTTGATTTCTGCCTATATCTCA
>JBFWPS010000254.1:0-3236 GCA_050249855.1 Gammaproteobacteria bacterium | reverse complement strand
TCGGTAACGCAAGCATTCATTCCTTGGCTACCAATCGCCTGAGCAATTTGAACTGTCTTGTGGGTTTTAGAATTTAGTGTCTGCAAAAGTCGGGGCAGATCAGAATTAGTAGACTACCCCTATATTGAGAATATATATATGCTTTCTAGTATACAAATAGATGAAAAGATTAAATCAAAACGATTGGATATTTATAATCGATTCCTTGAATTATATGATGAAAAAAATAACGCAATTGATCAAAGAGTCAGATTATCATGGGACTATGATAGAAGAATACTAATATTGATACGTGATATTTTAATTCACACGCGAGATAATTGGAACCATGAAAGTGATCACAAGCGTTTGGGAAGTTTAAACAACTTAGTTCGTGCCGCATTGCTTTTACAACAATCATTTACCTCTTTATATAATATTGACTATAGTCCTGTCTCTCTTGTTCAAACTGGATGGATCAATCTATGGTGCAATTTACAATTTCTTGTTCGATATCAAATTTCTCCCCAAGGATTTGGTGTCAGCCAGACTTTACCAATAACTACAGTTGATACAAATCACATTTTGAGTGAGTTATTTGATCTAATAGATAACGTCTTAGTTAGAGAAATACGCATTGGTTTAAAATTACAACCGATCTATACAAATTTTCAATGTGACATCCGAAAACTACCTATAGATATGCGAAATCATTTTGACCGTCATGAACTAGAAGTAAGACAACCTTATCGTGATCCACATCGTTTACCATTGCTTGAAGCATTTGCTATGTATGGAAGAGAGAAATTAAGAATTACCAAAATGCTAGAAGTAATACATTTTGCTAATACGTTGGATGTTACAACTGCTAATGGGAAAATGGCTTTATTGAGGCAATTACAAATTATAGGAGAATCATCGACGGATAAGAATTTTTCGTATGCAACTAAACGTATTGCACGAGATACTGACTGGCAACTACTTATTAAGCTACGGCATAAACTCTCGCATAATGAATGGGATATTCATAGCGGTTTTTTAGACACCAATTGTACCACTACGAATATGCAAGCAATTCAAGCAGATTTAGTAATACTAAAAATATCTATTACTCAGTTGCAGCAGACGCATAATCAAATAGGTGTTACCAAAAATCGGATGCTATGTCATTATGATCCCGCTTGGTATTTAAGGGTTGAGACAAGAATTTTATTCTTGGATTTCATTAGGGATTGTTACATTGCTAGAGTTATTAATAAAAGACAACTTATTGAACTCAAAAACATGTTAAATAATGATATTCGTCATAGACCAAAAGAATCTCGATTACCATTACAAATAAAGTCATATATAGAGAACATTTTTGAAAAAACTCATACTGATTATCATAAATCACAACACCTTACTTCACGTTATCAACAACTAGTCAAAGCTTTTAGTAATGACATTAATTATTATAAAAAATTGGAAAGTCCAAGTCAGAAAAGTATGGATAGAAGACTTGTATCTCATCAAGTAAATATTCGTGCTTTTTGCAACTTATTAGATTATTCAGATGTTACTTACGAGCAAGATCGTCTAAATCATCATTTTTCTTTCAATTCACTGCGACTTATACGATTTATTCAACAAGAAATAATGGCTATACGAGAAGTATTATCTCCTCTAGAAGGTAGTGATGTATTAAGTTTAGATTTTCCTGAAGATACGCTAGATATTTATATTAATGAAAATGATAAAATTTTTAAAGATATTTTTAACTCCCAGAATCATCAAAATTTCGAAATGGAACAGTCAATTCGAGATATAAAAGCTTATTACGATTTAATACGAAAACCCTTAACCTTGCGAATAGATGGTCTAGTTTTAAATGGAAAGAGAGTTAGACGTGGTGAAGTAGGTCGCATTCATTCCAATGAATTACTGAGAAACTCAGCATGCCTGCTTAAGCAGATCGAAATATTTCGTAGAAAATGTATTTTTTACACTAGCTTAGTTTATCATCCTGAAATAGTCGAAGCTTGTTTTTACCATATGGCCAAAATACAAAAATATGTTGTAGTACTAAAGTTATCCGAAGTAAGTAGTAGCGAACAATTGCCAAATCTAGAAGAATTTAGAGCCCTACGTAATTTCATTAGCCACGGTATTGATTTGCTTGAAACTACGGATATATTACTATTAGAGCTCATGACGAGATATGCTTCAATGTTTATTAATAAGTTATTACCTGCGATCGATCAAACTAAGCATGATACTCTAAGAGGAATTATTACTAGAAATACATTGCTTGCGAATAGCATTTACCGAGTAATACCTAAAGTACAAAGCAGAGATGCCACTATTCTCGGACAAAATAGAATTCGTTCTTTATCATTTTAACGGTAAAGCAGTAAATGATAGGAAGTATAAATGTTATCTTTTCATATATACGTCAAAAGTACTCAATAAATCCATAAAGAAAATGTCTGATAACAATCGATTGTATCAACCTCCAGTATTAAGAGTAGTTTATGCAGCAAATAACATAGAAACCGAAAGATAATTATCCGAAACCTTAGAAAACTACAACCATCAGCAAAAAAACAAATAAATTACTCTGGAAAAGATTCCGATGGTTACTATCACAAGTAAGCTTAAGTGACCAAGAAATCAAACGACTACTTATGCCTCTTAATGAATTCATGTGTAAGCATAAAATGCTGCAGTAATTTTTGAAACAGAAATGGCGAAGTTTATATGAATAAAATAATTGATTATTAAGATGAAATATTTTGTAATAGTGATCTGCCCCTAAAAAAGTAGACACCGAATTTGATATAATTAATCAAAAGAGGTGTTAAGATGAGTAAATATGATAAATCGTTTAAAGAAGAAGCAATACGCTTGGCAGTTAGTTCCAATCAAGCCATAGCCAAAACAGCCTATGATCTTGGTATCAAAGAAAGCACGCTGTATGCCTGGGTTAGTGCTGTCAAAGATAAATCCCCTGCTATTTCTAATGAGGATGGAAATTCCACCAATTTAATCGAAGAATTAAATCGTTTACGCCTCATGAATCCGCTCATTTTTGACTGTCAAAAAAATTACACCAGAAAGCATGCTGTTCTAACAATTGTTGAAACGCTTTCATCAAATCATCTTGTTCTTTAGGTGTAAACCGATGAAAAAATTCATAATAATATTGTCCTTGCCGAAATAAGGAATGCGTTCGTGTTTTAACTGTATTGACTTTCAATTTCTTATCAAAACCTAAC
>JBFWPS010000253.1:0-3238 GCA_050249855.1 Gammaproteobacteria bacterium | reverse complement strand
TCAAAACCGTTTCAACTGTATTACAATAATTTGTTAGTAACTCTGGAGGAATAAAGTTTTGTTCGATTAAGAAATGATAGGGTTTATAACCATAACTTTCAGCATCTAATTGAAGTCGATGTTGGAATGGTTTGCATGCACCTACAGCATGTATGCGAGCAATAAAACGGCCCATCCATTCTAAATGTTCTAAATTATCAAACTCAATCGTACGTGCTCCTTGCCTGGGAAATAATGCAAAACGAAAATTCTGATAATGATGGAGCGTATGTTCGGCATCATCAGCGAGCGGTGCAACAACAGGAATTTCATAAGAGGCCAATTCAGAAGAAAATTGATGTTCTTCTATTATTGCTTCATCACTCCATCGATATGGTCGATAAAATTTTACGATTAAGGGTTCTGCATCTTGGATTCCAACTTGATAAACACGATTTTCATAACTATTTAAGGCAAATAAACTATCAGCTCCGTTGAATCCAGTGCTTTCAATAGCATTTAAAATTACGTTAGGATTCAAGTCTGCATAAGGAGTCTTTTTGTCAGCCAAAATATATACCTTTTAGGTTGGGTAATGTTTATATTCATATTACAGTTAAGCAAATAATAGGGTCAAGTTTTGAATGACAAGAAAACACCGGGGTCAGATCCAGAAATAGGACTTTTTTCCTATATTTGGGGCCAGAGCGATAATTGCTCTGGCCCCAAATATAGGAAAAAAGTCCTATTTCTGGAACTGACCCCTTGATTATGTAAAATTTAGCTGATTTTTTTTAGCGACCAAACTATCAGCCTTCGCATAAAGACCATTCCAATCTAATTTAGAGATGATTTCCTTTACCATCGAGATTTGTTCAGCACTAACTTGCTGATCAATGAATACCATTCTCCATGTGTTGATGGGTTCGTTTTCTGTTCCCAGAAGTCCATGAACGACGTGAAATAGAGGCACCTCTTTTCTAATCAAGCTTTCGTTAAAATGTTCTCTCATCACGTTTTGAGCTTCTAGTTCATCAACAGGACGGCCATAAAAAACAATACGGTGTTCATCTTCAATAATATGCACCTCTTCTTTAATAATAGTCATTTGATCATCTAACCATGCTGGTTGAATAGATAGCCTTTGAAAGCTTTGACCCTGAGCAGTTTTACGATATGTACCAGGGATTACGATAGAAAAAGGGATTGCAGTTAAATAATCATGTACTCTTAAAGCTTTGCTAATTTCTAATGCCCAGGCTTGGTCTAAACTCAGATTTCTTTGTTCTTGATTAGAAAGTTTGATCGGATTGATTTTATATGGCGCCGTGGTAATTGATTGCGCTGCGAAAGACTGCATTGCTTTTTCAAACTCATCAGCAACATGCTTGTGCTCTTCGAATATACTATAATGATTTAACATAATAAAAATCCTCAAAAAAATTGAACTTACAATCACCATTTTATGTTGACTTGACGCCAAATCATATTAAAATAAGCATTTAAACTTATTCAAAAATTTTGAACTATTATGCGAATAACAATTGAAGGTGCAGCTGCATTAGATGCGATAGCACGTAATGGCAGTTTTGCCTTGGCCGCCAAAGAATTAAATAAGGTGCCTTCAGCACTAACTTATACCATCAATAAACTAGAAGAACTGTCTGATATTACAATCTTTGATCGAAAAGGACATCGGGCAGTACTAACGGAGCAAGGTGAATTTTTACTGACAGAATGCCGTAGGCTTTTGCATACTGCTCATGACATTGAACACCTCATTGCTCTTCACAAAACTGGATGGGAACAACAAATTACAATAGCTTATGATGCACTGATTCCATTTAAGCGCTTACTTCCATTAATTGATGCTTTTTACCATGAGTGCGCTGGTGTAACTTTAAAAATCTGTTCTGAAGTTTTGTCGGGTGGTTGGGATGCATTGATTCATCAAAGTGCAGATATTGCCATTGGAGTCACAGGCGATCCACCAATCAGAGAAAACTTAAGTATAAAACCACTTGGGCAAATTAGTTTTGTCATGGTAGCCACGCCAAATCATCCGTTAAGTAAAAAATCATTGCTTCATGCTGATGTAATTAAAAACAATCGAATCATTGCTGTTGCAGATTCATCAAGATCTTTGCCTCCCAGAACCACAGGAATGATTGAAGGCCAGGAGGTATTTACTGTTTCGACTTTTCAAGAAAAAATTGAGGCCATATCTCATGGAATCGGTATTGGTTATCTTCCTAAAGCCATTGCAAAACCTTTAGTTGAGAAAAATGAATTGGTTATACTCAAGGTTAAGAATCCCAAAGCGATGGGTACGGTATCGTTTGCTTGGCAGGATCATACGGTTGCTAAGGCAAAATCGTGGTGGATAGAAAAACTTTCTACACCAGAAATTCAGTTAAAGCTTCTAGCGGTGTAAAAAAGAAAAAGGGGGCAGATCCAAAAACGTCGCTTTTTTCACAAAAAAGGTGCCAGAGCAAAAATGATAAATTCAAACAATATTGTATTTGGGTTTTGGTGGGCACGCACTTCTTGTAACATTCGTCATTCCGAGCCTTGCGTTTTTTGCAAGGCTTGGCAATCCATAGCTGCTATGAAATAGATATTCAGTTCTGGATTGCATTGCTACGCTTGCAATGACGGCGTTGTGATTTTAGGTGATGGGGGATTGATATAGCTTAAAAATCCCCCGGTTTTGCAAAAAACGCAAAACCACCCCCTTTTTCAAAGGGGGTATAAATGTATTTGTATTTTTGTGGGCCCGCGCTTCATAAATTATTTGTAAATTTAATTTCGGTGAATACACGCTTTGCCCACCCTACATTGATTTATAAATTTAAAAAAGGATTTACAGATTTGGCGCGCCCGGAGAGATTCGAACTCCCGACCTTCTGGTTCGTAGCTCTGAGGGAAAATTTTAACTTATTGATTTAATTGATAATTTTAACAAGACGACCAAGGCAAAACACAGGGTTTATCATAACCATTCAGGACTCAATCACGCAAAAGTCACGCAGGATTTTAGATTGTTGCATTGAACCGAACAATAGTTTAAATTACCAAAATGGTAGCTTTATACAGAAGTAGTACATAAGCTTGACAAAAAGTGATTTGTTTACTATTGTGTACACAAAGGTAAACAAATTTAAATAAATTATTTTTATATGCAAAAACACATCCATACTAATACTTATTCTGATATATAAAAATAAGGTAATCGAGAGTTTATAGCTCATCAACCAGA
>JBFWPS010000252.1:0-3262 GCA_050249855.1 Gammaproteobacteria bacterium | reverse complement strand
TTTATTCCCCCTCACCCCAACCCTCTCCCCCACCACAAAACGTTGGGGGAGAGGGAGAAAAGAATTACCCACACATCAGGAGCGGATACTAAAAATTAAGTGAACAAACTATCTGATGCGTTTCCGCAAACGCTTACGGATAATACAATGCTTGTAAGGCCATAATACTTCCATGGACAAAGCTAGACCAAACAGTAAACCAAATTAAGCTTAAATTTTCGGTAGGTTTGCGAGCAGCCAAAATTAAAAATACACCTAAGGTAGCATATACCCCCATGATCATTTGCAAATAGACATTTGGTCCAGACGGATGCCATGCCCAACCAGATGGCCATAAAACAGTTAATGGATAAATACCAAAAATGAAAATCAGACCAAAAATAACGAGAGCAACTCTAAGCCATTTATTATTGTTTTGATGAGTCATCATGTTTTTCTCCCGTTGATGTGTAGTGAAAATGATATCTATAGATGTCATTTTTATGTTGGTATCTGTAGATATCAATTATATGTTGACATCTACAGATATCATTATATAATTAAAATATGTACTACTATAAAGGTGGGTTCTTATATGATTTGTTTGAAATGTCATTTAAAAATTGAAAATGTAACACCACATTATGGATTACATCCCAAGTGTTTTGTAGATTGGTTTCAGGCGCAAGATAATTCTGATTTCAGCAGTATACAAAGGAGATCCAGTGGTACTTCAGATAAAGTTAGTAATCAAGCACCACAAAATACTAGTTTTTTTCATGGTAAATTTAAAAAATACTCTGCCGAACTCAATGGTATCCCTTATATATTGAAGATGAGGCAAAAAGAAGCGCCAGAACTACCTGAAGTAGAATATTTATGTAATCAAATTGCTTCTTCATTAAAAATACCAATTGCAGAATTTTATTTTATTGAATTCCATGGCGATAGAACATTTGTTACTAAAAATTTCATTCCTCGTGGTAGAGGGCCTATTGATCTTCAACATATATACCATTTTAGATCCGATAATCAACATAGTTGTTCAGGATTGATAAAAACCATCATTGAACAAACAAAACAACCATATGATGTAAAAATACTTATTAAAACAATATTATTTGATTCACTGATTGGCAACCATGATAGACATGGAAGAAATCTTGCTTTTATCAAAACAGCCAATACCATGTCTTTATCTCCCATCTACGACAATGTTTCTTATCTAAGTCTTGAAAGTGGCAATATACTTCAAACTGATTTTAACCCAACGGGCAGAATTAATACCACTGAAACAACTGAACCTACTATGCGTGATTATGTAAAAGAATTAAAAAATCTTAGTTATGAACAAAATATTGTTGAATTTTATAAAAATATAAAATTACCTTCCCTTAACAGCTTAATTGATAAAAGTTTTTGTAGTGTATTGATGAAAAAGGCAATTAAAAAATTAATAAAAAAACGCTTTGAGGAACTTGAAAATGAGCTATTCAATTAAACCAGACAAAAATAGATTAAAAATTTTTCATGAGAGTAGAAAAAGAAGAAAATTTGTTGGTGAATTAATTTATAACAAAAAAAATGATCAATATGAACTAATATATGATAAAAATTATGCTTATTCTAAAAATGCGATTCCTTTAAGCCCTGAGCTTGATCTTTTTAACCTACATCATATATCAGAAAAAGGAAAACTATTTTCGTCGTTCAGTGATAGAATACCTGATAAATCGAATCCAGCCTTTGAAGATTACTGTGATGCAACAGGCATTTCTCCAGATGAAAATAATCCTATCATCTTGCTAGGTTTTATTGGAACACGCGGCCCATCTAGTTTTATTTTTGAGCCAGTATATGAAGATACATTTAATATTAATGAAATTAAAATATTGAGAAAAAAACTTCATGTCAGCCAATATCACTTTGCATTGGCGTTAGGAATCAGCAAAGTAACACTACAAAAAATTGAAGCGGGATTAAGTCATGATCCTAATACATTAAGATATTTGCAAATATTATTTAAATTCCCGCAAGTTGCACTTTGGCAAATTAAACAAACAAAAAACAACGTGCCACAAGATATCGCTTTAAAATTAATAAATTATTTTAAATCTAAAGAATGAAATAAAAACAGCATATTTTTTACGACAACATTATATAAAATATCATACTATAATTTATAAGTTAATTAGATTACAAAAGGATAAGGAAACAAAGGGGTCAAGTCTTTTTATTAGCGGATTTTATGACCAGCCAACGTATACGCTACTAATTTAAATAAACCGCTAATAAAAAGACTTGCCCGCTTTGTTCATCAAAACTCAAACAAAGCAGAACAACCACCATCTACGATTAAATCTGTCCCTGTAATATAAGATGCTTCATCACTTCCTAAGAATAGAGCGGCGTTTGCTATTTCACCAGGTTGCCCAACTCTTTGTAAAGGTATTTTTTGCGCTCGTTTATTTAATACTTCTGGATCATCCTCTAAACGTTCAGCAAAAATCGGGTTCTCAATAACGCCAGGAGAAATTGAATTAACTCGAATGAATCTATCAGACAAATCAAGAGAAAAATTTTGCGCAAGCTTTCTCACTGCTGCTTTTGTTGACGAATAAACACTATGGTTTTTTACAGTGATATTTCCTGCAACTGAAGATATTAATATAATTGATGCATGATCATTTAAATAATCTAAGGCATATTTTATAGTAAAAAATAATCCCTTGTAATTAATATCTGACATGTAATCAAAAGTTTCTTCATCTATTTTTGAATAAAACTAGTTTTTGCAACACCTGCATTACCTGCATTGGCAACTAAAATATCTATCTTACCGAAATGGCTCACAGTCGTGTCATATAGTGCATAAAAATCTTCTTTATTCGTCACATCGCCTTTTATCGTCAAAAACTGACCGTGTAATGTGCGCTTTGCTTCTTAAAATTTACTTTGATCGCGACCTTGAATAACAACTTTAGCACTTTCTTCTAAATAACGTTTTGCGATGCTGTAACCAATACCACTATTTCCATCAGTAATCACTGCAACTTTATGTTTTAATCTTGTCATGATGATACTACCTCCGAATTAAATCTGTGGTGAATATGAGTATACTCGATCATAGTTTTTGTTAAATTTCAGTTCTAAATATGGGGCTGTTGCGAGCTGAAAAAATCAAGTTGTAAATGAATCATTTTTAAAGCACTTTATAAAAATAGAAATTTTTTAGTTCATTTTCTTCCGTTTTAAATCACAATTTAAATATTTTTGGTTTCTG
>JBFWPS010000251.1:0-3269 GCA_050249855.1 Gammaproteobacteria bacterium | reverse complement strand
AGATGAGTTCCTGTTTTCAAGCATCGTTTGGCAGGATAAAAGTGAACTAGACGAAATTTCTAATGAAATGCAACTACAGAAATTTGCTGCCGATTTTGTTATTATGTCCAAAACATTTTCGGTGATGATAAAAGAATTATCTACGCATTTTGAAAAGCATGAAAACAATCAAAGTACAAATGCACTAGAAGTAGTTTAATATGATATAATATCACAAATAAAGAAATAATAAATGTCTCATTACTCTGTTGCAATTGTTGGATTTGGGAGAGTTACTAGTTCACATATTAATGCATTAAAGCAAATACCAAATGTTAATATAGTCGCTATTGTCTCAAATCATCTAACTCAAAATGAGTATGATAAAACTAAAATTTATGGTGATTTACCTGTTTTTAAAACCATTGATGCTTTAATTGATTCAAATGTTAAAGTTGACGTTATAGATATTTGCAGTCGTCCTGATTTTCATAAAGAACAAGTCATTCAAGCTGCGCGTGCTGGAAAACATTTAATTATTGAAAAACCTATTGCTTTGAATTTATATGATTGCAAAGCGATTGAAGATGCAGTTGAAACAAGCAAAGTACAAGCATGTGTTTGCTTTGAATGTCGTTTTTCGGACCAATTTGAAAAAACAAAGCACGCAATAGAAACCTATTTAGGAGAGATTCGTTATAGGAATGTAAGTTATTTCCATGGGATTGGCCCGCAAAATCCTGAATTTCCTTGGAATACTAAAATTTCCGCAGGTGGTAGTAGTCTTTTATCCGCGGGATGTCATGCACTAGATGGTTTATTATATTTCATGGATGGTGCAGTTGATTCGGTTTATGCTACTTCTACAAAACAAACAAATCCAGATTTTGTAGCATATGAGTATGATCCTATACAATCTATCGTACTTAATTTTAAAGATGGTCGAATCGGAACCTTAACTTCGAATATTGCTCATATTGGTCGTTACTATTTTCCAATACACCTTTCTGGCAATAGAGGAACACTCATTGGAAACAATATTTATACAGATTCTGGCGAACATATCACACTTGATATGAAACTATTGGGCTCTGGTAATCCTGACGATCATCCCTATCAAAATCAATTTAAAGCTTTTTTTAAGTCTTTAACTAAAAATGAATCGATGGAAAAAACTAATCTAAGCATTGCCATCAAAATGCATGAAGTCATTGAAGCTGCTGCATTATCCATTAAAGAAAAACGCTTGATTTACACAAATGAACTATAATTAACAAATATATTTCGTGAACAATCTGCCTTTTTCAAAAAGGAATCTAAAATGACTACGACCATAGGAACATATATTGCACAACGCCTGTATGAAATTGGAATCAAAGATTATTTTGCTATCCCTGGCGATTACAATCTAACATTACTCGATGAATTATTAAAAAATTCTAAACTCAGAATGATTAATTGTTGTAATGAATTAAATGCAGGCTATGCTGCCGATGGTTATGCAAGACAAAATGGTGTATCAGCTTTAGTTGTAACTTATAGTGTTGGTGGCTTAAGTGCGATTAACGCAATCGCTGGCGCTTACGCTGAAAATTTGCCTATTATTGTGCTTTCAGGTGCACCAAATACTAATTCAGCACAAGACGCGGAAATATTACACCATACGCTCGGAATTGAAGATTATTCCTATGTACGAAACATGTTCGCACGTGTTTGCGCAGAAAGTGTTTTAATACATAATCCTAAACATGCACCACATCAAATTGATAAAGCTATTCAAACAGCAATACAATTACGAAAGCCAGTTTACTTAGAAATAGCTTGTAATATTGCAAATACGGAAGTTTCATCTCCTACCCCACGACGTTTAAATTGTGAATTCGCAAGTGACCCAACAGCTATTCAAGCCGCCGTGGATGATGCTGCTTTTACATTAAATAATGCTATAAAACCCGTTTTAGTTGCTGGCAGTGCAACACGCGCATGGAATGTGGGAAGTATTGTTGAAGCATTATCAAAAAAAGCATCTTATGCATTAGCAAGCATGCCAGATGCAAAAGGTTTTGTATCAGAACAACATCCTAACTATATAGGTATATATTGGGGGGCTGTAAGCTCACCTGGTTGCTGTGAAATTATTGAATCTAGTGATTGTTATTTATTTATCGGGCCTCAATTTAATGATTACACGACCACTGGTCATACAACACATTTGATCCCTAAAAAACTAATCGCCGTATACCCTACTTACGTCAATGTTACGGGTAGAATTTATACAGCTGTTCATATGCATGATTTTCTAAATGCATTATCAAAAAAATTAAAACCAAATAATGCTTCACTAATTGCATACAAACGAATTGCTGGAGAAGCCCCTTTATATAATCCACCTAAGAGTTTAAGTAACGCGATTACTACACGCTACCTATTTGCGCAAATTCAATCAATGCTCAATGCCAACCATTGCATATTAGCCGAAACTGGAGATTCATGGTTTAATTGTATGCGATTAAAATTACCAAAAAATTGTCTCTTTGAAATCCAAATGCAATATGGCTCAATTGGTTGGTCAGTTGGTGCATTGCTTGGCCTTCAATTAGCTTTGGAGAATAAAAAACGAGTTATTGCACTCATTGGTGATGGATCCTTTCAAATGAGCGCTCAAGAAATATCAACCATGATTCGTTATGATATTAAACCTATTATATTTTTAATTAATAATGCAAGTTACACCATTGAAGTACAGATACATGATGGCCCTTATAACGTTATTAATAACTGGAAATATGCTGAATTAGTCAAAGTATTTAAAGGTGAAAATGGTAACGGATGGTCTACAAAAGTTCGAACCTGTGCAGAATTATTAAATGCCATTAAAACTGCGAAAAAACATGATGGCCTAGCATTTATTGAAGTTTTAATTGATCGTGACGACTGTAATAAAAATTTACTTGAATGGGGTAGTCATGTAGCAGCGTATAATAGCCGACCACCACGTTCATAAGAAAATTCTATCTAGCCTTTTGTGTTTTTAAAACACTCAAAATCATACATGTAGTCAAAACAACTACAATGATTATTAATGTTAAAATGGTAGGAATATCAAACCAATGCGCAATTATCATTTTGAATCCTACAAAAATTAATATGAGTGCAAGACCATATTTTAATAAGTGGAATCGCTTTTCCATATTTTTCATTAGAAAGTATAAAGTTCTTAATCCTAAAATTGCAAAGATATTCGATGTAAAAACAATAAATGGATCGTGTGTAATAGCAAATATTGCGGG
>JBFWPS010000250.1:0-3273 GCA_050249855.1 Gammaproteobacteria bacterium | reverse complement strand
CTGGATCAACTATGTTTTAACGCTTATTTTTATTTATTCAGGTTGAGTCAGAAATTGACCATTGCTCACTAGATAATCTCTGATTTTGGCATTTGCGATCACTATAATCTTCCTCATCAGCGCAGTTAATGCAACCATTTTCTTCTTACCACCGGCTATCAGTTTTTCATAGAAATCTTTCAGTGTACCTTTCGCATTTCTAGCTGCCATCGCTGCTAGAAATAGTTTCGGTTTCACTGATTCGCGGCCAGGCGATGTATGACGGTAACCTCGATAGGTTCCACTATCATTCGCTCGCGGTGCTAATCCACATAAGGAAGCAATTTGTCGTCTGTTCATCATACCAAGTTCTGGTATATACGCTAATAAGTAAGTCGAAATAATTTGTCCTATCCCCGGTATCGTTTCAAGAATTTTTTTACATGCTTGAAGTGCCTCATGAGAAGCAATCAATTCAGCCGCTTGCTTATCTAAGATATGAATTTCTTCCTGCAATACCTCAATGACTTTGCTATAGCTAGATAACAAAGTTTTTGCACCAGGCGCTTGCTTGCGATTCTTTTCAGCAGACAACATTTTGGTTAAATCTTCACGTCGTTTAACTAAGTAATAAAGTGCAATAACCTCTTTATTTAAAGGCTTATAGCACTCTAATTTCTCATAACGTTCCTTTCCATAAAGCGATAAAGCTTTAGCATCTAATCCATCTGTTTTTGCTCCATTTCCATACGAACGTATAAAATGTTTAACTTTTCGTGTATTCGCTCTATGTACATCAATCGATTTTTGACACAATGAAAATAATAAATCCATTTCATATCCACCCGTTGTTTCTAGGATAACCAGTGCTTTAGTCAAAACTTTTTTATAGTTTGCAAAAAACTCCGTTATTCCTTCTGGCGTATTATTAAACTCCTTAACTGTATTTGAATCCGTACTAGCAACAACAAAAACGTATTTTCCAATATCAATTCCAACAAAATTTTGGTATATTTTCATAGCGGTTCTCGACTTAGTTTAGTATATTTATGATTGTAAACGGGCGTGCCTGAAGGCATCCCTTTCAACTATTCAAACGTGTCGAGAGCATGGGGCTAGAGTACCATGATCCAGAGGGTCGTTTAGACCTATTGCTTCTCGGTCGCTCACGCCCGTCAGCCCTTAACTTGGGTTAAGGGCTGAACTTAACTCTCCTTAAGGAATATAACACAGTCTAGACTTACAATTGCTTCGCTTCGCTCGCAATGACGATGATTTTTACCCCTTCACCCCAAGCCTCTCCTTCAACAAGTTAAGGGAGAGGAAAATTTTTTTCAAATAATTATTAACGAAATAATTCACTGTGCGAACCAAGTCTTGCAAGTCGTAAAATATCAGTATTAAGCTTTCGATAAATTAGTAATAAATCTGGTTTTAAGTGACATTCGCGATATTCAATCCAGTTACCAGTTAAATCATGGTCACGGTAACGTACATCTAAGGGTTTATCATTTATCAGGAGGTTTAAAACATATATAAGGTCATCAGCGAGCGTTTTTCGGTGTTTACCTTTTAGCTCACGTTTGTAGTCACGTTTAAAGACTGTTGAGCGCTCAATCGTCCTCATCTAGTTCATCCATGAGTGCTTTTACTGTTTTAGAGCGTTTACCTTTTCCGGTTTCAAGCTCATGAATGGCATTTATTGTTGTTTTATTAGGTACTCGAACTTCAAAAGGCATACGTTTTTCATCAGCAATACGTAGCATTAATAGTCTAATCGCATCTGATACAGATAATCCCATAGCTTCAAGTGCATCTGTGGCACGCACTTTAGTTTCAGAATCAATTCTTGCTCGTACGTAAGTATTACTTGTGTTCATTATTTGGCTCCTGATGGTCTATAGTGAATTGTAGTCCATTTGTGACTACAAATCAAGTGGTAAGAATGAGTTTGGGATTTAGCTATTGAAACGTGAGTACAGAGGGCAAGGCATATTAATTTCTTTAATGTTTTTTTCTGAAATTTTTATTTTTTTACTAAACAAAATTATAATTTAAAATATTCACTAAAGGTTTGATTGTTATTTCGATTTTATGACCTGAGGGTATTAGTTTATCTGACCAGTCATCTAAACTATGATTTGATTTATCCCATTCTACGATTGTGATAAAAAGTGTTCTCGGTGACTTGTTTTCAAGAATCCATGTTTTTATTGCAGAATTAATATGTTCATCATTACCACTGTAACCAATGATATATAATCTATCACTTCCTGATAGGGCCTTTTGAAAATAATAAAAATAAGTAGAAAGAAGGAAGCTGTTAGCTATGAGACCAGATTTTTTTTGAGGAGAGGCTAGGACAATTTCATCATGATATTGAGCTTGTATGAGATTTTGTATGGGTTCTTTTTCAATAAAATCATCTGATAAGTTTTTATTTATATTTGTTTTACAAATAGATTCTCCATATTTTTTGAAAATTGGTGAGCCATGGAGATGTAAATACCAGCCAAAATTATGATAGATTGGTATTAAGTTTTCTTCTTTAAATACCTTGAGTTTGTTATATATACCATCTACAAGCCCCCCATCATGATAACAATCTAATATTTTTTTATCTATAAGTGCTTTATAAACTAACTTATCGTAATTTATTGTAGCAATATGACAAGTTTTTTTATCCAAAAAAATTGAATTTATAAAGTTGCATAAGCTGTTTGTAAAATCATCTGGAAGGTTGTTTTGATATTCAAAATAATGTTTTGCAGTTTTATAGATGAAATTTTGATAAAGTTCATAGAATTGTTTCCCTTCTTCACTTAACCAACAGATATTATTGTTTTGATTTTGAAATAGATTTTTACATGCAGTCGAAATAATATGATGTTTTTCAAGTGCTTGTTCTGTATTCGGGTAAATATTAGTCCCTAGGCTTATTATTTTTTGCTGATTATTGTCAAAACTGTTCCATGCTTTTTTTAATCCTGCTTCTAGCTTGAAATAATCAGGATCTAAAGCCATTCCTAAACCATTACCAAATAATATAGTGATATTTGACATAATCTCTCCGCCAATTATTTATAAATATAGACCATAATTTAATCAAGACTGGAGACTTTTCAGATATTGAAAAGTATATTTACTATTTAGGACATTTTAATAACGTAAGCGTTCGCGGAACCACATCAGATAGTTTTTCAGTTAATTTATAGTGCTCGATTTAAATAGTATGAGCTCCCTCTCCCCCAACTTGTTGGGGGAGAGGGTTGGGGTGAGGGGGTATAAAAATAA
>JBFWPS010000249.1:0-3281 GCA_050249855.1 Gammaproteobacteria bacterium | reverse complement strand
ATGGAGGACCATGACTGCGAGACGAGGCTTGTTCCTCTAATGACGACCGGTCCCTCCATCCGCCTTGTTAAAGCCGATCAAGTTTAACAAGACACCCTATTTCAGGCGAATTTAATATATAAATGACAAGAAGTAAGATGATTATAGTTTTTTCGTAGGGTAGGCAAAACGTGCAACTCAGAGGCATTTATTTTTTATAATTACGTTTGTGCACGTGTGCCCACCATAAAGGCTATTTTACTGCGTTGGAATAATTGAATTACCTGTTCCAAATGGTGGTTCAGAAGCCACTTTACGATACAATTGTTGTAAAGCGAGTTGTTGTCCCCCGGTATTTTGTAATTCCATCACAGAAAGTGTTGCTAAAATGCGTTCGTTGGTTACTCGGTTCTTGTATAATTCAAGTAAGATTTCACGCAAAATGTAAGCCTGTTGGCGTGAAATTTCAGCAGGTGTTGCAACCGTTTGTAAAGTTGTTTCCCAATCTGGTCCAAAACGTCTTGTCGCAACGTAGTTATCTATCATTAATGGACTAGCCTTAGGAACAACTGGCGTATTTGGCATATTTGGAAGGTTTTCTCGAACCTTAGATGTGTCTACAGCAACACGCTCAGCATAAAGTTGATAAAGATTTGAAATACCAACAGATTGTTGTGCAACCAAGGAACGCAAAGCAATTAAGTAATTTTGTAAGTCAGTACTATTTGCCAAAGCGTTATTTAATTTATCTTGATCGACTTTACTCATATCTAGCACTTGCATTGGTTGAGCCATACCGCTTGCAAAAGTTATAAAATGCAATGCTGCAGTACGTTCAGCACTTGATGATCCTTGTGCGCCAGAAGGATTAGAAGCACCAGATTGACTTATATCATATGCAAGCGGTTGAACTAATGCATTTAAATCGAAATTTTGTGTAAGCTCTTCACCGGGAGAACCAGCTGATGATCCGCCCCCAAAGATTTTAGCAAAAAAACCTGTTTTGTTTTGTTGACCGCCCGGAGATGGTGCTGCCGCAGGAACTTTTAGTAAGGTTGATTCAACTTTATTAGGATCCGTTGTCGTAAGCAGGGTATAAATAGCTTGTCCGGTTAATGTTTGCGGTGCATTGCCTCCTGGTTGAAAATTAGGGTTTGTAGCAGGAGTACCTGCGGTTTTTTGTGGCAAAACTTGGTTTAAAACGGCGCCTATTAATTGGTTGTATACTGTATCTGCCGTTGGGGCGAATAAACCAGTAGGAGGACCTTTAGGTGGCGCTTGTAACTGATCGACCCCATAGCCACCGACCAAGTTGTCAACACCGGCTGCCGAACTTTTGGGGTTGGTTGGATCAAATGGTGTTTGCCCAAAACTAACCAAACTACAAAAGAGTAATGTAAAACTAAGTGATATTTTTATTGTTTGTTTTAGCATAAAACATCCTATTGTTGGTAAATATTTTGATTTTTAGGTGGTTGATTTGGTTGATTCTGCTGGTTTTGCTGATTTGGTTGATTCGTTATGGGTTGCGTTGGTTGTGTAGTAGGAGCAAAAATATTAGTCGATCCTGGTGTTTGGTTCTGATTAGCTGGATTTTGTGTCGTCGGTTGTTGAGGCGCAGAAGTCGGTGGTGCCCATGGATTATTGCTGGTATTTCCCCAAGGGTTTTGTTTTAAATAAGGATTGGGTGGCGTTGTATTGCTTGGCGTTGCATTTTGATTTTTATTTGGTACTGGGTTTTGACTCGCATTTTCTTGATTATGAACACTTGCTTGAAGTTGTTCTAAATAATTTTGCATGTATTCTGAGTCACTATTTTGAGCTAGCAATATAAGTTGCACATTTCCTGCATAACTTAAAGAATTTAAAAGAAAACTTAACAATCCAAATAAGAAATATTTAAACATGTTCTTCTCCTTCCAATGCTTTAGTAACCAAAGCAACGCGCTCTGCTGAAAATACACGACCTAGTAAACGTAATCTTTCAAAAACAACATTTCTTCTTAAAAAGAGCCCAGGTGTATCATCAGGACTTCGACTAGTTTCTTCTGCAAAAATAAGTAATTTTGAGGCAGAACCTGGGTGAACGGTATCAATGGCTTGTAATAAGCGCAGTACTCTTCCGGTGCTTAAATAATTTCCAATTGTTAAAAACAAATCTTCATGACCTAATTTTGCCAGATCAATTTTACCAATATCATCTAACTCTTTGCCTAGTTCTTCAATGATTTTTTCAATGGCTGCGTCTTCATCCACAATCCAATGCTCAACGCCCTCCATGAAAGCAATAACCCGATAGATCATCATATCAGGATAATCATGCCAGTATTGGTGTACGGCTTTATGGCTTAGATCAGGCACGGCTCAAGTTCCAAAGTATCAAAAATTATTTAAATTAAGCATCATATTAAATAATTTGTTTTAGATTCAAGATCATAGTAATTGTGCTAAAAGTAACAAAAATTTATGTTTACACAATGATTATTTTTATTAGTTTATACCTAGGTTATAATATCATCTTTAAATAATTCCAGCACCAATTTTTTTGGTAAATTCTTAAAGAAGTTATTGCTCTAGTATTGTTATTTTTGTCCCTATGTATATACTAGGGTAGCTGGTAAAAAGTTATATAGAATGATTATAATTTTTTCTTGCAAAAAATGTTCAATCTTGAAGTGACTAATCAAAATTTTTGTGATTTTAAACTATAATAAAGACAAATTAGTTATGAGTATAGAATTATTATCAAGTAAGAATGATTCTCAGATAGCAGAAGAATATTGGCTAAATGAACTTAATTTGTTCCAATCAAATACATTAGGTTTTTTATTAAAACCTAAAATCGTCAGGCGCTCGGTTTTAGAAGACTTACGAATACTAGATGTTGGTTTTGTAACAAAACCCCATTCTAATTTAACGAGCTTTGTTGAAAGCGAAACTTTATTAATATCCCTCATACTGATTTTTCTCTATCGGTTAAATCAGTATTCGCAAATAAGTGTTTGGGTCGAAGAAATATTTTTCTTTCCAGAGAACGCTAGAAGCAAAGAAGCCTTTTGTTATTTGCCATTGAATATTGACTTAAAAGCAAACAGCACATTTAATGAGGTTGTAAAAAAACTTCGGAAAATAAAAAACTTAATTTATCAGCCTCATCAAATCCCAGTTCAAGAAGTACGTGAAAAATATAATTTAGTATTAGCAGACTCACTGAAAATAAAAATTACTTTATCAGAAAAAGAAAACTTTAGAGTAAGTAGTCATGACGGTGAAATAGTGTTTAACATTGATAAAAACAAGCC
>JBFWPS010000248.1:0-3287 GCA_050249855.1 Gammaproteobacteria bacterium | reverse complement strand
TAGTTAAAGTAGCCATTATGTAGAACTCCTGTAAATCGTATACATCTTATGACATATTTATCCTAAGGAGTCCGATTTTGCGTTTTTGATGAATGTATTAATCTGTTCTAGCTGATCTATATAAAAACATTCCGTAAATCCACCAAATTTCTCCTTTGGGAAATATCGTCTTAAATTTGAGCAAAGAATGTTGTGTTCAAGTTTAAAGGCTTGGTACAATGCCATATCCCATTCTCCCAAAACTTCAACAATTCTAAAATTTTCTCCTCTATACCTTTCTGTGATATTGTTTTTTGTTATCCCTATTTTTATAAAAAATTCATTATTTTTGTCAACCATTTTTAAAACATAAAACTTTGCAGGTAGTGTTTTCTTTTCTGAAAACTTTTCGAAAAATTCTTCTGAATAACAGCTGATAATAGGAGGAAAACAGATTGGACAAAATCTTCCTTTATAATGCTTAGCTCTAAAAGGAGCAAAAACTGTTCTAGTTCTACTAAAAATATTAGAACAAGAATTGCACTGAACTGTGTAACTTTTTTCTTCATCATTTGCTGCAATGAATAACAGATTATTTTCTTTTAAATATTCACAGATTCGGTATAAGCGTTCTTGTTTACGTTGCTCGTTTCTAGTTTTATATTTTTCATTTTTCCATCGAGCTTTACGTTCTTCGAATGATAATGTTGATTTTTTACCTTTTCTCGGATCTACCCAACCAAGATCTTTTTTGAGTTGTTTAGAGCGTTGTCGTTTTTTGATTATTTGATTTTTATCTGTGTCGCTTTTATTTTGTAAAGAGTTTCGTGTTTTTTCACACACTGTTATATCTGTTATAGCAGCGAGAGGAAACAATGTTCTATATTCAGCAGTTGTGATTTTGTGTTTTTTTAAATGTAAATCGTTTATTCGTAATAGTAACTGCTTACATATTTGACATTCAACCATACAAAAATTCCTTTTTAAAACTATTTACTTTTTCGTTATTTTCTTGTAAAATTAAAATATAATAATTTTATATGAGTTTTTTATGAAAATCATTGGTTTAGTAAAAGAACGGAAAGACGGTGAAAATAGAGTTGCACTTATACCAGAACATGTAGCTATTCTTGCTAATAAAGGCCATACAATATTTGTCGAAGAATCTGCCGGCTTAGGATCGGGATTTAGCGATCAAGATTATGCAAATTCGCATCCAAATGTTCGTGTTGTTCCTACTAATGAAGTGTACAAAAATGCAAATTTTATAGTTAAAGTTAAAGAACCAATCGATTTTGATTTGCAGTATCTCTCATCTCAACATTCAGTTTTTAGTTATCTTCATCTTGCACCTAATCCAAAATTAACTCGAACTTTGATTGAAAGAAATATTGATTCATATGCTTTTGAATCAATTCAGGATGTCCATGGAAAATATCCTATGTTGGTCCCAATGTCGGAAATAGCAGGAAAGCTTGCAATTCATTTTGCAGCTGAACATTTGCGTAATGGTTATGAAAAATATCCTGGAGCCTTAATAGGTCCTAGTACGAAGGTAGTTGTTTGTGGATGTGGTACTGCAGGTGCGGCTGCAGCAAAGTTGGCTATAAAATTGGGATGTGAAGTAGTTGTAGGAGATATGAATTTTAATTCTGTTCTATCCATTCCATACGCTTCTAAAGGATATGATTTAAAAGATGCTAGACAATCTGCCTTTTTTTATGAAAATGAAGTTACTACAGCAGATGTTTTTATTGGAGCTGTTTTAATTCCTAATAAACGAGCACCAATTGTTGTTTCTCATGATTTAGTTAAGCAAATGAAAAAATATGCAATTATAGTAGATATTGCTATCGACCAAGGTGGATGTGTTGAGACAAGTACTATTACAAGCCATACCAATCCAGTAAGTATTGTTGAAGGTATAAGACACATTTGTATTCCAAATATGCCTGGGTGTGTTCCATCAACAGCATCTGAAAGAATTTCGTTTTATGCTACAGAATACATATTTTCAGGTAAATATGTTGATGGTGCAAATATTATAAACGGAAAGCCGGTAATTGATTTGGGTTTGTAAAAATGAAATATAATGATAGTTCATTGGTAGGAATAAAGACGGATGATTATGGTGTCGTTTATCTAAGAACCGAAGATGGATATTTGTTGTTCAGGACGTGTATAGCATGTCCTGAACAATATGATGTTACATATTATGATTCCCAAGTCGCTTATCTCCGTTTAAGGCATGGAAATTTTACTGTTTCGTGTCCTGATGTAGGAGGTGATTTGATTTATAAAGCATCTCCCAAGGGTGATGGAATTTTTGATGATTCAGAAAGAGAATTTTATTTAAGACGTGCTTTAACGGCTATTAGAGAGTGGAATTTGCAGCAAAAATTACTCGGGCAAGATATGCTTTCTCCTTAAATGTTCAATTACACGAAACCTTCCTTCAGAGCTATTAGAGTTCATCACCACAACAGAAAACCGATCCGAATTATAATCAATTTCCATCACAACACACATTCCAGCTTCGTTTATAAATCCGGTCTTTGAAGTAACCGTTTTTTCCCAATGTCCTCTTCTTATTAAGCGATTGGAATTTAGATATACTAATTTTCTGTTTCCTACTCTAATTACTTTGCTCTTCATAGTAGTATACTTTCTTATTAGTTTATAATCAGAGGCTCTTGTTACTAAAATTGCTAGATCGTGTGGTGTCGATCTATTTGAGGGGTTTAATCCTGTTGGATCAACAAAAACCGTATTAGTCATACCAAATCTATATGCGTTTATATTCATCTGTTCTACACCTTTGTAATATCCACCTGGATAATTTCGCATTAATGCTGACATTGCTCTATTATCCGAAGACATCAGACCTACCATTAATAAATGATATCCTTTTAATGAAGATCCAACGGGCAATCTCGATCTGCTGTTTTTCAATCGATCAACATCTTCTAGTGTAATCCTATATTTTCTAGACAAATTCATATCTGAATCGAGGATAACAATTGCTGCCATTAATTTAGTTATAGATGCTATTGGAACTGGATAAGAAGGAACATTTTCTTGGTATATTGGTGTTTGATTTTTTGTGATGAATACTGTTGTGGCTGTTGAAACAGAACTAAGAAAAAGGAGTATTAAAAATGATGAAAAGTAGAGAATTTTTGTCATGAATCCTCCTCGAAAAGATGTATAATGATATTTATTAAATTTTGTCTTTGTTCAAGAGGATAGTACTTATGTTTCATCTTTATTTTTCCACATCCACATATCTGTACCACAATCCCAAATTC
>JBFWPS010000247.1:0-3289 GCA_050249855.1 Gammaproteobacteria bacterium | reverse complement strand
CTACAGCGTTTTCTACAGTATCTTCGCCTCCATTTTTTAGCATTACAACATGATGAACCTCAAGATAGGGAATACCAGTAGTTTTTGATATAAATGGCCCCTTATTCTTACAATCAAAACAAATCCCCTGTGATGCTTTTAATACGAAAGCGACTACCTTTGGGTCTCTTTCGTATTGAAATGATCTTACCTCTTTTTGGGATGGAATTTTATTTCCTTTAATGTCTTTTAAATCCTTGTTTAAAGCCTGCTTAACTTTGTCACTAAACGATAATTCAGCCTCAATTTCTTCAGTAACGGTCATTTTTCCTTGTTGCATAAGCTTTTTAATATTCTGATACTTACTATCACCCTTTTCTGTCTTGATACCTAATTTAATTTGATCTAAAACTCTTTTGAGTACAGCATTATTGAGCTGAAATGTTGGTCCTCTGACCCATTTACTATTATCTCCCAAAATAATTGCTCTAGCATTTGGTACTGGTTCATCTAATAAAAGAGATAAAGATTCAGGGCAAGTGTAATGCCAAGCGAGATCTATCTCTTTACTGTTATCCCAAGCTCTTA
This sequence comes from Gammaproteobacteria bacterium, assembly GCA_050249855.1. Lineage (GTDB taxonomy): Bacteria > Pseudomonadota > Gammaproteobacteria > JBGSLN01 > JBGSLN01 > JBFWPS01. Next base: position 2,722 of record JBFWPS010000247.1, on the reverse strand, counting down.
ATGTTTCGCCAACATATTTACAGCCAGCTTGAATGCCAACTATAAGATCACCATCAATTTTTGCTGTTTTTGCAGTAATCGTAATTAATAAAAAAGCTTCCCCATCACGCATAGATGCTAAATGTTTAGGCGGTAGGTATCCTCTAATAACTCCATTTTCACTTTTGAAATTTACTGCTTCGTGAAAACCGTTCATTGGTGATGATTTATGAATTTTTTTATATTCTTCAATAGTCGGATACTGCGTGTAGGGCTCACAACTCCTAGTATCTGGATTTAATCTAACAACAAATGCTTTCATAACACTCTCTAATACTTCAATCGCTATTAGACTAATCTATATATTAAAACTTATAGACTATCAACCGCGTGTACTAAAATTTATCCCTCTCTTACTTGAATTTTAAACAATCAATCCTATAATTAATTTGTCCAGTTGGTTAGTTAAGTCTCGATAAGGGGCTTAAATTGACCGTAAGAGAAATTTTGCATTTAATTATCAAAAGCTTAGCTATACATTTAATTTTATTTCATATACCAATACATGTCATTATATTTATAGAAATAGTAGATTATATAACAGAAAAAGTGGTCAACTACGTGAGGTTGAAGGAAAAACCTCACTCTAAAGAAGTTATGCAGGAATTGACAATCATAGCCATATTAAACTTCGCTACATACATGATTTTCCACTAAAACTTTGGTGAGACGATACTACCAACTGGCAAGATAAGGACTGATTCAGTCCTTATCACTCACTAGGTTTCTCTCCTCAAACGCCCCACTCTCGATCAACCGTGTACGCTCAACAAATAATTGTTGTTGTTGAACTTTGACCTCATCACGCTCTTTGGCCAAATCTTCATCCAATTTTTGATAGTCTTGTTTACGTGCTTTTTCAGCATCTTCATCCGTAATCTCTTTAATACCCCACGCCTTAAATTGAGTCTCCTGAGCGTTTTTGTTGATAATAGTCAACGCCGTTGCGATACTGGATTTCTTCTCTAATAAGGTAATGAGCTTTAGGTGCTTAACCGCATTTTCCTCAAAGTCTTTGTCATCCATTTTTAAGGGTAAAGAAAACACTTCATCCGCTTGTGTCAGTAAAGAATCGCGTAATGTACTGACTAAATCAGAACTTTGCCTATGCCGTTCTATGACTCTACTTTGCTCTGTTCTCGCCTCTTCAACAATGATCTTAAGCTCTGGTACTGTGAGTGCTTTTTTTTCGGTATCATCACCCATTTTTCGGGATATTTTTTCGGATAAAAAATCAGCACAACCTGTTGAATTAGTTTCATTTTTAACTTTTGATTCTTTCCGAATTTTTACCGAATTTTTCGGATCACTTTTCGGTATTTTATTCGGTATTTTTACCCATTTTTCGGCATTGCGTCGCTCTGAAACAGTCGAGATACTGGGTACTTCACACTGCATAGATTGAGCTACTTGACGCAAAACCTCAGCCCATGAAATTTTGGGCATACTCTCCCAAATTAACTTAATCGCCTCCCAAACATCATCAGGATAAGTTTTTCTAGCCATTTAGCCGCCCTCAACAACATGATGAACAGGGTCAAACATATCTGTAATAACCATATGACCAGACTCTATTTTTTCATCATGAATAATGGCATCAACCGCCGCCCTTTCTAAACGACAAAAATCAATTGAAACATCTCTCTCGATTTGTTCTGCAAGATTGATACACTCTTCAGCGGCTTTGATTAGGTTTGCACTACCTGCAATATCTTTCTCAAAATTAGTATAATTCCGCACATTATTTAAAAACCTTTTTAAATCTTTTGTTTTTTTAACCAAAACAATAGTGCCAGAGGTAGGTATTTTGCCAACCGCCTTGGCTGTTAGTGCTGCTAATTGTTGTGTTGCTGGTTTTAACGCTTCTTGAATAATAGACATCGCTAAGCCGTGGCGAACACCAAAGCTGTCAGAGAGCGGCTCAGGACTGTTACCGTAGATATAATCTAGGCTTACCCCTGTATATTTAGATATTTTTGAAAGTTGCAAATGATTGGGCGTGACCCTTCCCGACTCAAACTCGCAAACACGATTTTTTGAGTTCTTGCCATAGAGTTTTTCAGCTAGTTCTTCTTGAGTCATGTTGGCATAACGACGAGCTGCTTTAATATTATTTGCAATTAAGGCTTTAAAAGCGTCCTCTTCGGATTTGGTTTTTACGCAAACAATGCGAGTATCGCCATCTTCTTTTTCAATAAATGACAATGCAATTTGTTTTTCTTTAGATTTTCTAGCAGTCATAGTCCATCTCTCTTATATTTGCTGCTTTAATTAACAGGACATACTTCGACTTTTACTCTGACTACACTGGCGCAATTAACTGTAGGTATGGCTGAACAAGCACACAAGAAACAACTAATGGCCATTAAAATTAAAACTTTCTTCATTTGGCTTTTATCTCCACCACATCAATACCTAAAATAAACTTCATCATCTTACGTTTTAAAATATAGTCATCCGTTCTGTAACCCTTGTATTCCTCCACGACCCGCACCCAATCAGGGGATTTTTCATACACAAAATCAGCTTCATAACTTGTGCCTTTCACTTTTTGCCCACATATCACTTGAAACGGTATGAGTTCAAAAACCACATGATGTTGTAAGTTGCGTATCTCTCCTGCACGTTCTAGTAACTTTAAGTGGCAGTAATGGCTGTATTCACCTTCGCTATCAAAGGTCAT
>JBFWPS010000246.1:0-3306 GCA_050249855.1 Gammaproteobacteria bacterium | reverse complement strand
GGGAAATCAAAATTATCAAAACTAATATCTGGAATTAAATTACTCGGATCAAAATCATCTAGATCAATATCACCATCACCATCCATATCCATTTGATTCATCATTCCAGCTATCATTTGACCCATCTGTTGAGCAGCTTTAACACCTAAGATAGCTCTCGTTCGATCTGCCGATTCAATACGTGTTTGTTGAGCCCGAATGACTTGTGGAAGATAATTTCCTATACCAGCATTGTTATCCTCTTGTAACCAATTCCTTTCATTATTAACAAGTGTTTCCGCACCAGCAAATGCTGCCATGTAATTACGTTGCATTCTGCAAAATCTGATTTGCTGTTGTAATGTAGTTCGTGTAGATGATCTTGAACGATTTCGCGCACGTACGAGTAAACCACAAGCAGCTCGTGTACGTTGTTCTTGTCTGCTTATATATGCATGACGATTTTGTCTTCTATCTTCTTGTAACCAGTCACTTTCTTTTTGAAATAAAATATAACTATGCTCGATGTTGCCATTACGCGCTGAACCCTGATATTGCTGTCGAATTTGATTTCGTTCGTATTCAATGGCAGCATCAATCAGCTTGTCGTATTTTGCTTTTAGTAAATTGACACGTTGTTCTGCTTGATTAATCACATTCCAGGGCACACCCTCCAAACGATCTTCTTGAATCCATTTTTCTTCGAAACCATAAAGTTCTTTGACACTCGCTGCTGCATCTCGATATTTTTTAGCACTAATTGCATAACTGATAGCACTATTTAAACGATTTCGGGTTTCATAACGAAACTTAACTTTTCGCACTTTAACTAACAATTTTTCTGCATTTTGTAATTTTTTTCGTTGCTGTGGAATACCATATAAAGTTTCATCACGCCTCAAACGCAAATCTTCATTCAACCATTCTCTTTCGACTCTCTCTAGCTGTTCTGCTTTTTGTAAGGCAACAGTGTAATTTTTTTGATTGAAATTATTTATCAACACACTCTTAATTGCATTTCGTTCTTGGCTACGATCATACAAAATCATATCCCGCTCAACACGAATCATTAAATCATAAGAAAGCTGCTTTTGACGAGATTGCTTTTGAATATATTCATAAGGTGATTGATTACTATTCAAAAAGTTCAGCCAATTATTCTCTCGAGTATGTAATTGACTAGAAATATCAAATGCCTCATGATATTTCTTCATACGATGTTTTGCTTGAAGATCCGTGCGTAATTTATTCCGCTGCAATGCCCAGGTTTTTTGTAGCGACTGCCAAGCAGACGTTACAAGTCGTTGATGCAACTCTACAGCTTTTTTATTAACTTTCGGCCGAATTTTCTCTTTTTCTAACCAGGCTTTTTCATGATTTAATAATTGAATAGCATCCTTTTCGGCATCCTCATATCGATATTGCCTGATATTTGCTTGCATTGACTTTATTAGTTGATCACGTTTCTCCAGATAAAGCGCTTTTTCAAGTCGCTCATTTGCATTATGCAAATGTTGTTTTTGTGTTTCATGAGCACGTAAATCATGAGGTTTAGTCGATATTAACTCGCGCGTTACTAATTCTTCAAAACTAACTAACTTGTGAGCAATCTTAACTGCTGCTGAATATTGTTTTTGTTGTGTAGATTGCTCTAAATCTTTGAGAAGACACTGACGTTGGTATAAAATTTCCACATCACGACGTAATTGTTTCGCATTTAAGCTACGCTCTCGATGAATATTAACAAGAAAGCCAATCCCCAAAAAATCATACTGGCATTGTCGATAGGTTTTTAATTCTAGTGAATTTAATGAAGTTGCAATCTCTAACGCTCTTTTATAATCACGTATGCGTACTAAAGATTGCACCTCTGCTTTTAAATTTTCCACCTGAATTAATTTTTTTTGATAATCAACTATCGATTCTGCGCTGCGTTTATATTTCACCATCAGCCCCTTTTACTATTTACGCCCGTCATATTCGATGATGATCCGGGTCCGCTTCCTATATATTTTGTTTCTCGAGAGACAGTAGGTTTCGGCAGATCTTTAAAAAACGCGGAACTTGCACTACCACTGGTGTTAGCAACAGTAATCGATGAGTTCGTGGTACTCTTCACGGAAGATATATTTTTAATGTATGCATCTAACTCTTCAACTTTTTCTTTTGCTGCTTTACTATATTTAGGATCTTCAAGCAGTTTCTTGAAGCCAGAATACGCCAAGCGCGCTACTCGCAATTTATCAGATGTTTCTTGTAACTTTTTAATTCGAGTATGATTTAACAATGCAATAGCACAACAAGCATCGCTGTAGCTAGGCTTAAGTCTTAAAGCTTCTGATAATGACTTCAATGCTTCTTCCGTTCTATTTAAATTTTTTAATGCCATCCCATGAAAGTAATGTGCTTTGGCATAAGTAGGGTTGTCTGAAACCACTTCCGCGAAGATCTTCAATGCTTCCTCGTAAGATTTAGCATCAAGTTTAGTTTTCCCTTCTGCAAGTCGGAGCTCAATCGCTTGACGTTTTTCTTGCAGACGGAGGGCTTTTTCGCGATCAACACGCTGTACTTCAATACGGCAACGCTTACCAAGTTCGTCATATTTATCATGATGACCAAAATCTAAAAGTTTTGCATCATTAATAGCCTCATGTGCTTGTTCATACTTACCTAAATAAAAATAACACTCGGCGCGTGTATGGTAAGCCGATGCAAAACCCATCAATAAGGGATTATGATTGAAGGCGATATTAACATCTTTTAGTGCTTGTTCCAGGTGTTCTGTTTTCTGTGTTTTTCTGTAGAGCTTCACTAATAAATCTGCTCTAACCAAAAACAAATAAAAATAATAATTGCGACTAACCTTAATAGCATCGCCTATAAAAACAATTATGCTCTCAAGTTGGCTATAGTCTGCAAGTGAATATGCCGCAAAACTTCTTTCACGGATCCTATTTACAAATGTTTCATTCGGCCTTTTATGTATTTCAGCTGCATGGTAGATATCATCAAATACTTCGCTATAAAATCCATGTTGTGCAGCACGGAAAGCTAACTCTTCTGCACGTTGTGTATTTTGTGTTACGCCATGCCCCAATAGATAGCAATAAGAAAGCTCATATAAAGCTCGCCCATGATCCGCTTTAGCAGCTGCCTCATAGTATCTTACAGCTTCTCTACGATTAGCGATAATTGTCTGCTCATCCGGATACTGAACTAACGCATAATTATATAGAATATTTGCCCACGTATAGTTTGCATCAGGCACATTGCAATTAATATCTTCTTTTAAAAATCGAAAAGCCTTAACGTTATCTTTAAAAACAC
>JBFWPS010000245.1:0-3307 GCA_050249855.1 Gammaproteobacteria bacterium | reverse complement strand
TTTTTATCTTGGTGATTTTGTGCTTGTAGTTTTTCCACAATTACGCACTAGATTTACTTCGAACCCAGGTGCTAGCGCTGGATTATTTGCAGTGGATCAGCTAGAAAAAAATGTAGCTGAAATCGACCCAAGCATGACTGTTTCTACGCAAGCAAAAGTTGGGGACGGAACAATAAAAATTTAGATCTTAAATACAAATCCTAGGGTTGGTGTATGAATATGCTGGTGAAGTATTAGATGGAATAGTGCTGATAATCGTTAACGATCCAATATTTCTTTAAGTTTATGTAATGCAGTTAACTTTGATTTTTTATCCATTTTTTTAATATTAAGCATTTTCCAGCGAAGTCCTGGCAATTCTGAAACCTTAGGAATAGGTATTAAATCCCATTGTGGCTCCCCAGATTTGATAGAAATTAGAAAGTCTTTTTCATTGAGCAATAGTGACTCTTGTATTGTGTTTATTAGTTGTTTTCGAACGGCACATAATTCTTCATAATCAACACGTACTTCTGTCATGCCGATGAATTCTTGGTGAAAAACATCTTTAATATCTAATTCGTGTGGAGATAGTAACTCACTCATAGGACGTGGACTACTAGCAAGATATACAACAAAAGCTTGTCGAATAGATGTTGTGATCCCTTCATTCTCAAAAAGTAATTTAATATCGAATAAATCGCGAGGATGTTGCCTATCAAGGGCAGCACAAATTTTCCCAGCGTAGAGATCAGCCATCGATACGGTTTTTACTTTTTGTGTTTGTAAAAAAATGGCTTGCGCAGCCTCGACTAATTCTTTGATTTCAGGCTCAAATACACTACCGCGTAAAACAGTGTTAGGTTCAATTTTAATGGTCGCTTGATGATTGCTCACAAGCAACTTGATAATATGCGGACCTGAATATTTAGTTTCTACGTGTAAACCATTTGCTGTCATTGTCCCCGCGAATGCTTGCATTGCCTGTGTTAAATTTGCTAAAAAAATATCTCGTGATTCAATTGGTAAATAGGTTAAATCGATATCTACCGATAGTCGTGGCATATCCCGATGAAATAAATTAATAGCGGTACCACCTTTCAAGGCAAAACGAGGATCGTTTTGAATAAATGGCAAAACATCTAACAAGAGTTCAACTTGATTTTTGTAAGTTGTAAGAATGCTCATTCACGATTACCCAACATTGGCACTGATATTTTATATTTGTCATTGTAGTGCCCACCACCTGCGATAACGCGTTTCCCTTTGCCTAAATCAACCCGGTTTAAATCTATATCTACAACCCAAGGATGTTGAAAATATTCTCCTAAGTACAACAACAAACGTTTTGCTTTATAAGATTGGCAAGCTTCTAGCAGGCTTTGTAGTAATTTGGGTCGCATTCTAGGTAAACCTTCGATGATAAGTGCTGCTTCTGAAAAAGTAACTATATTAGGTACTAGATAGCATAATTCAAGTGATGCTTTCTCAGGAGATGAGACCATTAACGATTGTCCAGTGATTTCAATGGTTGCCAGCCATGCATTATCTTCCTTTTTAAAGAGAGCAGGGCGGTAGACTATCAATGATTCCTTCCAGTAAGGTGTTTGTAGCCACCTCGGTATTTTGGTTTTAGGCGCAGCGAATAATTGGATGATTTGGAAATCCATGCTGATATAATGTCCCTTACCTAACAATTGTAGAGCCGTTTTACCTCCTGGATAGATTGGCAGTTTTAATTGTTGCTGTACTGCTGAAATAGCACCTGCCCAGGTGATATTATTGCCTGTGAAGCTATAAGCCCCATCAGCAATACGATCAAACCAACCTGATTTTATATACCACCAAGCCAGCTTATTTGATATTCCGTGGTTTTTTAACCATGAAGTAGTGAGTACCGAGCCTTTAGGAGCGATCTTTAGAAGATTGTTTATTTTGTGTTTGTTTAACCTAGTCATACTAGATATTATACTCATGAAATAAACAAAGTCAAGCAAAAGGTTTAATTTATATTTATATATTCTAGTTATACTAGATTTTACGATAATATATCAAACTTTTCTTGTTTACATGGGATCAGTATCTATATCTGACGTAACATCAACGATTTTGTGTTTAGCTGAATAATAACGATTTTTCATTAAGATCATAGGATGTACTACTTACTTCTTATAGTAAATGAATCAGTTTTAGTTATTTATGACATTTTTAAATATCATTCGATTGCTATATTAGATGAGTTAGTTTCTAGCATGATGTTTTAAAAGGGCTACTAAAGCTTTTTCATTATAAAAACGTACTTTTTTTATTTACAATTTTTTCAAATAGCACTTGTCAACGATCGTTCAAAAAGTCGTATTTGCTCTGTAGGAAAATGATAATCAATTGCTTTTAACAGATCTTCATCAATCATTTCTTGGTCCGAATGAATTGCGAGTACAGCAGCTAGCCTTATTAATGTAAATCACGTAGCGTCATTTCTTCTGCAATTAATGTTTTAACTTGGTTGTTAATTTTTTGTCGTTTTATTCTTGATCTTTTATCTATAAGTACTATTTTTATAGAGTAGAGATTATATAAAGGTGCTTTTATGGCTAGAAAATATGATATTTTAAATAATGGAAACACAGACTGGATGTTTTATGATAAATTTTACTTTGCTAAAGGTTACATTGCATATAGACAAGTAATATCTCATGCTATGTTTGTTTTAATGAAAAATGGATTAGAAAAAGAGGTAATAAAAGAGTATTTTGATCTATTTAAAATTAATTACAGTAGTTCAATATCATCAAGTGCATTCGGTGATGGAAGTTTTTTAAGAGTGTATCATTTAAAAGAAGAATTAGGCGGTGTCGTTTTGATTGATGATACGAAAGGTTGCTTCCCATTGCTAATTAATAATGAAAGAATTATAGCTTTTAACCAAGCTATTGATAATATTAGCAACCGAATAGATGATTACCTTGATGTTATTTTCAAACATAAAAATGAACAAAATATAGAGTGGTCACAGTTGATTGAAAAAGAATTAGATGCTTTAGACAGTAGAAATAACAATCCTAAATATCCAGTATATAATCATTAAATTAATATGATAAATCCAATTACGAATATTGTTGTTCCCTCTGTTATCATATTGATTTCGAATATATTTAGTGGAAAGCATGGAAGTTATCGCTATGAAGTTGTATCAGCAATTTTGGGATGGATTGGTGGTGGGGGGTTGCTTGTTGGATTTATAACATATTATTTTTCGTTTTTAAGTCTGGGTTTTTGGTTGAATTATTTATCTAATTTTTTATTATCAATCGGTGGGTTTTCTGCT
>JBFWPS010000244.1:0-3311 GCA_050249855.1 Gammaproteobacteria bacterium | reverse complement strand
ATAAAATTAATTACATTGCAATTCGTCTATAACCTATATCATAACCATCTTCACATGACACTTCATTAATGTTTAATTACCAGAGTCTTAATCAAGGTTAAGATATAATGTAATATTTTTTATTGCATTATATTATTCAACTAAATATTATGCTGATATCAAAGCAAGTACAGCGATTAACACTCACGCCAGATTATTCGGTGAATTGCTAAAGCGAGGAAAGCCAAATAGATACAGAAGACAATTAAATTCAATAAGCATCTTAGAGGAGAAAAATCATGATTTCAGTAGCATTTTTGCCCGAAGGCTATCAAGCTCCAAAATCGTCCAATTTTTACATGAAGCTTCAAGATGGAGAAAATAAAATCAGAATTCTAACTCAACCTATTTTTGGTTGGGAAGATTGGATTGAAAATAAGCCCGTTAGATATCGAATGGAAGATAGGCCAAAAAAGTCTTTCGATCCTAAAAAGCCTTTAAGACACTTTTGGAGCTTTGTAGTTTGGAATTATAACGAAGAACAAATTCAGATCTTACACTTAACCCAAGCCACTATTCGAAATAATATTGAAGCTTTATGTCATGATGCTGATTGGGGTGCTCCCTTCTTTTACGACATCAAGATTATCAAAAAAGGCGAAGGAACAAGTACTGAATACTTAGTCAATCCTTTGCCTCATAAGCCATTACATCCCTCTATCATTGAATGCTTTCATGAACGGCCATGCAACTTAAATGCTATCTTCGACAATGCAGATCCTTTTTCTTCTGAATGGCAAGGACAATATACACCTGGCATATTCAATCAAATTGATGCTGAAAAGAAAGCTTTAGTGCCTAAAGAAGAAATAAATAAGCTAAAAGCTATTCTTCACGATTGCAAGTCCGAATACCATCAAAATATTCTGAATATACTGGCTTCTAAAGGAATTGATAAATTAGAAGATCTATCTCCATCCCTTTTTGAGTCTCTAAAAGAGGCCGCGATTAAAGAGCGCGATATGTTTCAACATCTTTCACAAGATTTATTCCAAAAGGTCGGCAATGAATAAGCAAAATTGCGTCATTCAAGAATTGATAGAAAAATATGGTGAATGGCTTGAAATGGCGGGAGAAAAATCTTCCGCCCTTATGGTCAATATTCTAGCAAAAGAATTGATTCGAGAACGCGCAAAAGCTGAATATTACGAAAAGATAATTAAAGCCATTCGTAATTTGTGAGAAATTTGAGTATCCAAATAATAAATAAATTAGATAGACTTGTTCGCTACCGACAACTCTACAATTTGTTGATTAAAGGATATTACAAATGAATGATAATGAAAAAATTGATTTTTTAATAAACAAATGCAAAAAGAATAATCAAAGATTTCCACACACTTTATTTGTTACAGAAGATTCCTCATTATTTGAAGAATTTGCAAAAGATATCTCTTTTAGATTGGCTAGAAATCTGATATTTACTAATGCAACAATGATAAATAAGCCTGGTGATTTAGCAAGTATTTTGACTGCTCTAAAGGAAAATGATCTTTTGTTAATTGAAGATATCAATTTTTTCAATAAAGAATGCCTTTACTATTTCTATGAAGCAATTGAAAATTTTGGAATAGATTTATTGGTGGATAGTGGGCCAAATGCTAAAAACTTTCACGTCAAACTTAACGAATTCACAGTCATTGGCTCGGTAGCTAACATTAATTCAATGCCAAGAAAACTTATCTCATCATTTTTTTGTATTATAGAGGGTCAGGAAACAAGAAAGATTGGTTCAGAAACCATTCTTAAAATTCTTAAAGATGAGCTTATTAACACCTCCAAAGAGGTTTCTCATTATATCTTCTCTCTAACTGATTCAAGAAAGATTGAAATCAGACCTTTTTTAAAAAATTTAATAAATTTTTTAAAACTATCTGGATTTAACAAAAAAGATATTCTAACTATTAATACTGTAGATGAATATTTTAATTTTTTTGGGATTTCAAACTTTAAAAAAGAAACGAATGAAATTACAGCCTCAAGACAAATCTTGATTGATGTACAGAGAGAAGTTTGGAGACGCGATCAAGGAAAATGCGCCATTTGTCAAAGTCAGGAACGCCTTGAATATGATCACATCATACCATTTTCTAAAGGTGGGAGCAATACAGTACGAAATATTCAATTACTTTGCGAAAATTGTAACCGAAAAAAAAGCGCAAAAATTTAGCCCGTCCACAAAAGTATATTTCTTTAAATGATATTATGAACCTACATTTGTAAATGTATCTGACAATTTAATATTTACTCTTTTGAAAGCTCTCGTTCAATTTACCTACTTGTATCAAACTGACTAGTTCCTTAAAACTCTTACGACTTGCGTTTGATAGTTTGCTACACTTATTGGACTTAAAACTCCAAGGTAATTGCGAAACAGCTGTTTCGCAAATTCTATTTCATAGGCTTCTAAAATTGTTTATAGATTTATAAATCTTCATTTTCAGCCGCCTGAAGTTCTATTGCTGTAGCTTTGATTGTTTCTAATCCGCCAGCAAATCCAACTAAGCGCATGAGTTGGTCAATATAACTTAACTCTGATTGTAAATGGTCATTTAATGATTCTAACCGAGCAACTTTTTTCTGAAGATCTTTTTTAGTCATACAGCCTCCAAAATACTATAATAGTATCTTTGCAAGCTCTATGCCAATGCGAACAAATAATTTTTAAATCCCTTTATTATTACGGCTTAAGTGTACGCATAACTTTTGTTTCAAGAATTGAGACTGCAATTCGCGCTCTCTTGGCAAATTCATCTAATCCACCGTTTCTTTCAATGCATACAGCTCCCTCAACTATATCATCTTCATTTAAAGGCAGTGGCTTTAATGAATGGTTATCAAGCTGTCTACTAGAAGCATAACCAACTAATGTAATCATTAGCTCAGCAAAACTAGCATGAGTAGTTTTATTTCTTGGAATACGACAATTACTTATAATATCTTTTTCATGTATTTCAAGTTCATTTTGAAACACTATTAGAACAGAATCAATAAGATGCTCAAGCTCCGCTTTATGATAAGCCTTTTTTGTTTTCCTTTTTAATTCTTTCTGGACTCTGTCGTCAAGTTGAGCAATGATGCGCAACCTTAGCTCTAATGCCGTAGCTGCGCCTGTGGCAAAATCAATTTTTGATTGAATGTTATGAAGAATTGAGATCAATGGTTCAATCAAGACTGGCATTTTTACTTCTTTTGCTTTTTTTGAATTTATTGGAGATGCCATACAATGAAATTACATTTTGTAAATATTTCCTGATAATTTAATATTTAAT
>JBFWPS010000243.1:0-3314 GCA_050249855.1 Gammaproteobacteria bacterium | reverse complement strand
ATCAATAAAGCAGATTCTAGCCAAATGGCAAAGAAGATTAAAAATAATGTTATATCAGAAAACCATAAAAAATTGATAGCACCATAGTGATCAATGTAAGTCGGAATTAAGACTAGCAAAAAAGCAGTTAATGCATATTTAATCATTTTTTCATTCCATGAAAATACTGAATATTATAATAACATATGTTTTTAATTTTAATTCATAACCCCGTCAAGAACTAGTTTTTTAATATTTAATTTGTTCGACGCGGTCTCACGGAATCTCTTACCCCAGTTGCCATTGGTTCAGTTTTTTTTCTGTGATTTTTGGTATAAATTTCCCGTGAAATCACAGGTTTTTTTACCATTGTTTCTTTGTGGTGGTTTGTCTTTGCCGCATCCATTTTGAGTGAACGCGCAAGGTTATTCACCTGAGGTTTATATTGCTCTGCCTCGCTCATAACTTCTTCTTCCTTATCGGAATTAGCCTCTGAAACATTGTCAAAATCTGTAACAGTCAAAGATGGCCGGGTAGCTCTGCTCCTAGAATTAGAATTAGCTCTACCTATAACAGGTGATTGTACTTCAGATGGATTTTCTGATAATAGATCTAGAGTAGAATTAGCTCTTCGCTCCAATTTACTTAGTTTAAAATTTTCCATGCGTCTAGTTCTTTTGATAAAATCATCCTCAAATTCATCTAAGAAAACTGACAAATCCGCTCTTCTCAAACACTTCAAAGCAATTTTGGCGGTCTCTTTTTTGTCATTCTGTCTAGTAATTTTGTAAATTCTAATTTTTTCAACTAAAAATTTAAATCTGTTTTCAATATCCAATACATTTTGTTTAACTTGGTGAGGGGTTAAACTTTCATCTTCGTCACTAATGATTAATTGTAGTAAGTCTCTATCCTTTTTAGTAAATATCCAATCAGTATTAGAAAAACCATATTTAGTTGTATTATAAGATTGAAATATTTTTTCATTTAGATAAATAAACAACGAAGATGCCAAGACCATTGTAACAGCCATACTTATACCAGAAATCACTGCGCTGTTAACTGGTATAGAAAACAAAATATTCAACATGAACACAATGAAATACCCAAGTCCTGGGAACGTAAAGCCCACAAAAACGCCCAGACCAAAAGCAATGATTGTGCCTAAGCTTTTAGCCATTTTTTTACGTAGTTTGATATTGAAAAAAGCTTTGAACAATTTTTCAAAAGGATACTTAATGATAAGTGGAGTTAGCTCGTTTAAACCTGCATATTCATTCATAACTCCTCCTTGATAGTATTATGATTGAAGTGTTATTTGAACTTTCGCAATTTCATACTCCTTCTTGGTAAATGCGAACTTTAATGATGTCTTTAATTTTAATGTGCTATATATTTCAGCAGATATCAATATTTATGCTTACAATTATTAAAATAATTTTTAACGTATTAGATTCTCAGATTTAAGCTATTGCGTTATAATTAAAGTATTGTCAGTCACACCTGCAAACTGACTAATTTACATGAATTTGTTACAAGCATGCATATCTTGAAATATTGAAACCAAAAGGATAGTTAGTTTGCAGGTGTGACTGACACCTCCAGAGACCTCATTTTTTGCTCACATACATTAGGCGCAATATGGCACATTTAATTGATATTAAAAATTTAACTAAAAATGAAGTGTTGAAAATTCTTGATCATTCGGCTAGTTTTATGAAGCATAATTCATCTCAGGGATTAGTCTATAAGCCCTCTGAAACATTAAAAAACAAAATAATATTTACATTATTTTATGAGCCAAGCACCCGAACCAGCACCAGCTTCGAAACAGCTGCTTATCATTTAGGGGCTAAAGTAGTCAATATTAACGTTGCTAATTCTTCTGTTAAAAAAGGTGAATCTTTACGCGACACAACTGCAACTATAACGGCTATGCAACCAGACTGCATCATTGTTCGTCATCAAGAAGAAGGCACTGCGCAATTTATGGCAGATATTTGCAGCGATAAAACGGCGGTGATCAATGCAGGAGATGGCAAAAACGCGCACCCTACTCAGGCGTTATTGGATTTATACACTATTAGGCAATTTAAAGGTGATATAACTCAACAAAAAATAGTTATTATTGGAGACATCTTGCATTCACGTGTAGCCAAATCATTAATTTGCGGGCTGCAAATACTTGGATGTAATAACATCAACCTTATTGCACCACATATCCTGCTCCCAAACGACCCAACCTACCTTGGCAAGGGCGTACAAATTTTTGACAAGCTAGAGCCTGGTATTAAAGATGCAGATGTTGTTGTCTGTCTGCGTTTACAAAAAGAGCGTATGCAGCATTCTATGATTTTAGATGACAACGACTTTTTTAATAAATATGGTGTGACATTTGATATATTAAAACACGCGAAACCTGATGTCATTGTTATGCACCCTGGCCCAATTAACCGTAATGTCGAAATCAGTAGTGAAGTTGCGGATAGCAAACATTCTGTCATTCTTAATCAAGTAACTAATGGTGTTGCGGTGAGAATGGCGGTATTGGATTTACTGCTTAGGTAATAAATCTCGAACAAATTTTTTGGCTGCCTACGGCTGCATCATGCGCAGCCAGAAGCAATCAACAACCTCAGGATCTCGTAATTAATCACTGACATTGCGAACCAGTCAAAACTAGATTATACACCTCAGACAAATCTTCCAAAGCAGGCACGGTTATATAATTCATGTAAATATCATCAACTCTACCAAGCTTACAATTAAGTCTTATCGAGTCCGATTTTGAATCTACTAGATAGACAGTGAATATTGCACCAACCAAATCGGCACCCACAGTAAAGTCTACTTGGCCATTCTCATCCGTAGTCAAATATTGATTAAAAGCTTTGCCAGACGGTGCTGATTTTATAGTATTAACAAATACCTTTTGATTGCTTAACACTCTGGGAGTTTTGGAACCAGCTGGAAGCAATTGCACATTCATATTGATATTGACCAGATATGAATCTTCAGGTGCAGCAGATGATGTGCTAGTCGTTAAAAAAATAGACAGCAACATCATTAAAGCTAATCTCGAAATATCAAAAAACTTAGTAACCTTTATATACATAATAAATCCTTTTATATACTGATTTTATGGTTTACAACATTATGTCCACTCAATGTAACTTAAGATTGATTGAGCAAATCCCTATGATTGGTCTTTATCCTCTTCAACGTGATGTCGGCTCAATGAAACCTGAAGCTGATTCAGTAAATCTTGTACAATTTGTCTGCCATCGCCAAAATCTATCATGTCATACTTGGCTTTATAAGATATGGCTAATGTC
>JBFWPS010000242.1:0-3325 GCA_050249855.1 Gammaproteobacteria bacterium | reverse complement strand
GAAACCAAAAATATTTAAATTGTGATTTAAAACGGAAGAAAATGAACTAAAAAATTTCTATTTTTATAAAGTGCTTTAAAAATGATTCATTTACAACTTGATTTTTTCAGCTCGCAACAGCCCCAATTTAGTCGTTGCAGTTAACGTTGGTGTCATTTTAGCAATTTTATTTTTTGTTCGTCGAATGTATCAGTCCGTTGTGATTGAACAACAAAGTTCTGAAACACTCCAAGCTGAATTAGCAAAAATAGATACGAGATTAACCTTACCAAAAGAACTGTTCGTTTATACAATACAAGGCCCTTTTTTCTTCGGCGTTGCTGAAAAAGTAGAGCACACCCTCGCTATCATACAAACAGAACCCAAAATCATTATTTTTAGATTGAAAGGAGTTCCTTTTATAGATATGACGGGCTTAGAAACGTTTAGTGAACTGATTGAACACTATCGAAAACGTGATATACAAGTTTATATCTGCGAAGTAAATGCTAATGTCGAGCGAAAGCTTACCAACATAGGGATTTTAGAGTTAGTCTCCTATAATAAAATATTTAGTCATATTACAGACATACTGAATTTGTTGACTTTACAAAACATCCATATAAATAATGAAGGTAACCATCTTACCGTTTGTACTGAAAATCAAATATAATGATGCTTCGATAAAGTCATTTCATCACTTCATTCATCAATATCATGGCTCAGGAATTCATATGCTCAATTATCTAAACAACCTAATAGAATCAGTACAAAGTCGCATACTAACTTCTCACACGCTAGTTAACCGGATCCAATATCCTATTTATCAATTTGATCCCAATGTTCCGCCCTTATTACAAACATTTAAACATCGTCTCGTACAGTACAGACAAGCTGCTGATCTTTTAGCGGCGCAATATGGTCAACAAAAAGGCGCCTTATTCAAACCACCTACACCACCTGAACTCAGTGATTTAACCCAACCCACTTTTGCAAGACAATTTGTTTGTGCACTGGCCGTATTATCATTTGGATTAGGTGAATGCCTGGAGGTTACCTCACTGACAGCAGTTGAATTAATTAAGGCAGGACATCCATCGATTGCTTTTGTTGCAATTCGGTTTCAACATCAAAATCCCAAAATGGAACAAGCACATCAATTTTTAATTACAAACTTACCTAATCATGCAAACCCTATTCCATCGGCTGCTCAAACCGATATTTTTCAATTTCTAAAATGTGTCCCCAAAGAAGCTTATATTGTCGATGCTTTTCTAGGTTGTTGTTTTAAACCCGCTGAAATCCCCCCAACATTTCTAGAATACATAAAAGCTTATGGAAACCAAGCGGTCGTTACACAATGTATTCATCTATTCAGATATAGTCCACGTACCTTAGAGCCCTATCTTATCGTCAGTGAAACAATTCAACAAGCGCTAGAAAATCAAATTGCTTCCGTTGAACGCAATACTGATTTAACTGTAGGAAAAACCATTGTATCAACTGAAACAACCTTGATCCGACATTTAAATGCAAACTTTGCGCCTCTGCGATTTTTTGGGATCCAGGATAATACCTATCAGGTTGATGCAGTTACATACATAGAAAACGCTACGGAAGAAAAAACCGCAAGCGCATTGCAATCAAAACTAAAACGCTATGGACGATTTTTTAACGTCCATGGTAAACGTGCCTTTATACTGGAAGGCATTAACTTACCTGAAGGTCAACCTTCCATCGGTCGTCGCATACAAACCTGTCTGAAATAAACTTTAAAAATATCTCCCCTGGTAAGTTTCAAACTATCGATTGATTGGTTTTAGGATGTGGCGTATGACACTTCAACTTCAAAAACATTAACCAAAGTCTTTTGTACAAACCATGCAAATAACTCGTTAGCTATTTTAACACTTCACAACTAAAAAAATAACCGCATTTTATATAAACGTCGTTTTTGCATTCGCTCATCACCTCTTGCATCGTAGCAACTAGAAATTTTATGACATCTCCTTTCTGCGATGCATCATGGCGCTCACCTACAAAATAAATTTTTGACACAACTTATACCTTAATGATTCAAATCATTTTTTAAACTACTATGAACACAGAGAAAAAACCGCTGAATAACACCTGAATTAAATAGATATTACGCGTACCCAGGTAATCGAGACTCGGCCGTAATCCTATAACCGCTTTCAATTGATCGGTATTTTCTTCAAGCTATTCACAAAATAAAATATCCTACGCGTTATTACTAATCAATCTTCGATGTTAATCGAGGTCCTCTATTAAATAATCGTCCACGAATTCGACTTTCCATGGTGTGCAACTGCTGTGATAAAACGGTTTCTTGAACATGGTTTGCTTGTGTATTTTTTTCTAAAGGATTAGGGGTTTTATGATTAATATTATTTTTAGAATTTGTGTTATACAAGTCGATGACCGACCAAATCGTTTCTTTCGTTTCATTTAACCCTGGCTCTTTTCGTCCGCGTCTCGCAACTTTTTGTGAAAAAACAATGAGTGCTAACAAAATAAATATCGTTTCAGCCAACACAATAACATTACTCCATAACCAAGGTTGTTTTAGCAATACATTCATCAGAAAATCACCATCCTTTATATCTCATCGAAAATAAATTAACCAAATAAAACTAGAATTGTTATGATTGATAGATACTATGGAATTGAAAATAAATCTGTAGGAAAAACACGATGATTGATATCAATTTAATTAAAAATCTTTCTTTGAAAAATAAATTATCAAGTTTTTGTAAACTATTTTTTCAGGCTTACTTATTAATATAATGACTTCCTATCCTTAGAATAAAACCTTTAACTGACTCAGAGATGATTTAGATTTGTAGATGAACAATACATCACCTAAAAATCATAGCCTGATCTATTTTGACCGCTCTAAAAATACTAAGCACTCAACGTTACCTCTACCTCAAGACTCACTGGCTATTTAGGTAACATTAACTTTGAATAAAATGAATTTGACCCGCCACTTCTGTTATTTTTGATAAACCAACTGATCCATCAATGCTTCTTCTCTGTAATTGTTTGAATTTCGGCTATTCATTTTAAATTTCTTATGACTTTCCAGGTTTTCTAGGTGACGTGCTAGAAGTACCACTCGTTAGAGAAGTATTAGATGAACTGGAATGAGAACTTTCTAATAAATCTTCCAACAATTCATCTTCTCCATCTTCATTTGTAAGCGATCTATCAACCACATCTATTAATAAATTTTTTATTTTGCGATAGTGTTGTTTTCGAAGATTCAGGAGAATTGAAATGGAAACGACATTATCAACCAGTATTGAAAACAAACCTGTGACAG
>JBFWPS010000241.1:0-3331 GCA_050249855.1 Gammaproteobacteria bacterium | reverse complement strand
GATGCCCAGCAGCTTTGTTCTAAAACGTTCACCCGGCTTCTGCACGTGCAGCACGCATCCTGGTATTAAGCTCTTCGTGCTTTTGAAGTACTTCAAGAGAACCAAGTCGATTTATTATAATGGGTGGGTAATGGGTTGCATTAGTCATTTCATTAATTTTTTCAGAAGCGATTTTCGTCGATTGTGTTTGTGTATTACCTGTTAATATTTCAATTACATCCACAGAAGATCTTACATCGTTTCGTATAAGAATGGGCTCACAAAACTTTTCAAGGTTATCTGTAATTAAAACAGCTTGAGTAAATGGAATCAGTCGCATTTTTGTAAACAAATTAAGTTCTGTTTCAGCTAGCTCTTCAACTTTCTCTTCAAGGTGTTTTGGTTTGGTATGATCATGATAAGCAATTAATGCAGCAACGCTACTCTCAATGAGATCAGCATCATTTTTCTCATTTAAAAACTTCATCGCCAAATCTACTTCTGCATTTTCAGCTAACTTAGGCACTGTAAGATATGCTTTTGTTTCAACTATTTTTTCAAAACGAGTTAGGCGTTGTAATAAATCATGTAAAATACGTGATTGTGGTTTATCCACTTTTAACATTTGATTTAAATGCATTTTTTTCACAGGTTCAGGATTAGCATAAAACATACGAGCACGTATTACTTTTGATTTGAAGAAAATATGTGATTCACCTTCACGTTGATCTTTTAAGTCTAATAAATCAATACGAGCACGTTTTTCTGTCGAAGCACTACGTGTATCCAAATACTGATTCATGACACTTTCAGCACGCGTTTGAAAAGCATCCACCTTCGTTACATAAGCTTCGCCTGCTGTTTTAGAGAAAAAATCCCATGTTTCAACAGGATCTTCTAATTTCATACAAATCTTAATATTGGTATTTGCGCCAATAGACGCGGCTTCTTCTTTTGAAGCTTTTTGGAATGCAGGTAAGTCTTGCCCTGCGAAAACAGCAGAAAATCCTAATGAACGTGCTTGCGCAGGCACTACAGCAAAACCTGGTACAGCATAATAACCATATTCGTCTAATATACACATGTAAGGTGTAGGTGCATTGGTTGGTTTTCGTAAAATCATTTCACGATAAGTTCCTTCAACTTGCTCACCTAAACCTGCTGCCATCATTCCTTTCAATGTTGCAATAATAATTTTCCCCAATGCAGCTAATTCATCGGGTGATTTTTCCAATGCAGGTAATAACACAACTAGTATACGTCGGTTCAGAACTATGTCTTTAAAATCTACTTCAGCTAAATTTGTACGAATAATATGACCATAAGTATCTGCTAAGGAGCTAAATACCCGTGTTAATTGCATGGTAATAAACCCGTGCTGTTCCAATACTTGTGAAACTTGTTTGCTACCTTTAGATTTATCATAACCTGGTAAGTTAATTACATAGTTTCTGATAGGTTGTAATACCACCTCCGGCACATTTTCTAATGAAACTGATTCTTGATTATCTCTGGGAAATTGTTTATCCATTATTGATTGAAGCCGATCAAGTGAAAAATAATTACGGATTATATTCGCATCTAATAAAATATGGCCCTGATCACGCATATAGACTAAAACTTTCATTAATGCTTCAACGAATGATATGGCTCGACCTTTCCACATATCACCATCTGCTGATGCTGATGAACTATCCATTAAACTAACAATTAGCTGCGTTAACATACTTGATGAACCGTTTGCAAACGGATTCATGGTATTAGATATGCGTCGTTCTTGTGGACCTACGATATCTCGTGCACCTGTCATAAAATTAACAAGTAAAATATCATCTTCTCTCCCCATATAACGCGCCATTGAAAATACTTTTGCAAATAAACTATTGTCTCCTTTTCCATCTACATATATAAAACCACTACTTTGTATTAGTGCATTAAAAGCCAAGGAAACCAATGCTTCTGTTTTACCACTACCGGTCGAACCAAAAATTAAAACGTGTGTTCTCATATCATCGTTGTTAAACCACAATTCTTCATTTGTCACACGATCATTTCCAAAGAAAGAAATACCTCTTGCTTTATAAGGTTTTCCAGAACCAGGTTTAGGATCATTATGATCTGGCATATTTGAACGTCGTGGTAAACGAAATGGGAGCGTATGTTTACGTGTGTACGTATAAAAAAACATTCCCAAGGCAGATAATACAAATAAATCTGATAGTCCAGGGAAAAACACACAACCGATTCCCAATGAAACAAGTGTAACCGCAATTGCGATTGGATTTTTAAAAAAATCGACAATACGCATTCCCATCGTACGTGTATCACGTAACAATTTTTGCGGATTTTGTTCATGTCTTGTTTCAAGACCACGAATCATTGGCATAGTTACGCCTCATCTTCATCATATTGATAAATCACTTCTTTAACAGCTATGTCCAAAGCAAGCACTGCATTTTCTATCATAGGCACATTCAGCTTTCTTCCAAATTCTTTTTCTGCAATCCAATGCGCAAATACGCCTGCAACTTCAGCAAATGGGGTTTGTCTTCCAACACAATCAAGCACAAACCAAAGTCGTCGATCGTATGGTTTTAACCATAAAAATTCAGCACATGGTACCACACCATCATCACGTGATCTCTCAAGCATAGATGCCATCACCGTTAATACATAAGCATGTTGTTTTATAATTTTCTGAACAATTTGATTATCTCTGTGTTTTTTAAGTAACTCATCTGTGCCAGAAAAATCAAGTTTACCACCTGATGATCTAGCAATGTTCGTTAATAATTCCACAGGACCATCCCTATCAGCTGCTATACGGCCTGCAAAAGCAGCAAATAATGCTTTCATATGCTGTGGTAATGCATCAATACCATGGAACACCGGTCCTAACTGCAGGGCAAAAACTCGTCTAGCATCTTCCATATTAATTGAAGCCGTTGTGATAGACTTTGATTTTAAAAACGGACTTACTGATTCAGGTTCTTCTACAATTAACAAATTATGTTTTTTAGCAAATTCCATGGGCGTACTTGCCATAGCCCATGGTCCTTTATTTATATCTTCTTTTACTAAATTTAAACCTACAATAGGTGTAATAAACGGCCAGTTATCTTTTTCCGCTTGAACCATGGTTTTCATGCTGTAACTTTTTCTAAATTGTGCAGTCACATTACCCATATACAATAAAACAGCCCATGCAACTAACAAAATAACAGCCGGCCAAGTAATATAACTACCGACTTGATTACTCACAGAAATAACATCGCTAAAAGTTACATTAGCATAATGATTTGCTTTAGCTGTTGGAATAAAGTGCGAGAGTTGGTTTAAATGCCCTGACCAT
>JBFWPS010000240.1:0-3337 GCA_050249855.1 Gammaproteobacteria bacterium | reverse complement strand
GCTGCATTCATTATGGGTGGAATGGTTACTCATCGAATTGATCTTTTCTCAGAAATTCCTTTTGGTTTTATGTATGAAGACAAACCAAATTCCAGGGCTTATGAGTATTTTCATGCTATAAAAATCTTGATTTTGATCGATTTTCTTCGTCTAGGTGAGGTAAGCTACGTCTTTAATGATTTAATTTTTGACTCTAACCAATTACCACTATACTCTGGATTTAGTAATCAAAAAAAGGGGGTTCGCATAGGCCTCCACGATCTAGAAGGTATAATAATCGGAACCTCAAAAGATTTAGCCCAGCGGTTTAGTAGTCCTCAGTTCTGGAGACATTTCGCTAGTTTTTCAACGGTTACTTTATTACAATCCGATGAAAAACTTTTTGGTACCCCAGCGATTGTAGAATACTTTAATAAAAAATTTGCCGAAGGCACAGTTTCTCAAACTACAAACACAGTGCTTGATTATATTCATGGAATCAGTGAAGCATTTAGAAGAGAAATGTTTACCGTTCCTGATGTCATAGGCTTAATTGATCTCGATCATATATTTTTCAAATACCCTTATTTACTTGTTGAGCAACTTTGTATTTATTACAAAATTAATCTAAGGAGTAATTTAGAAAATCTACAACAGTTGTTGAATGCTGGAGGTTTAAGCGAAAATCTAGCTCGGACCCTTAATGAATTGTTTTCCCGATATGTCAGCTTCGTAACAAGAGTAAAAAATAGTTATGGAGAAGATCGCGCGGTTGTTAGAGTCAGTAATTTAAAAAATCATCAACGGTTATATTCACCAGACAATCTAAGTAAAATCTTTCATTGCGAAGATGATGACTTAACTTTTTTGATGAACTACTTGTCGGTTAGTTATACTTTGTTCCGAGCTACAGAAAAGTTTTTAAGTGGAAAACAAAAGATATTTTATGTATTAAATCCAAGTGCATCCAAACTCGAAAAAGTAGGTAGATATTTTGCTAAAATGGTGCTTCAACAGGCTAGCAAAGACGCTAACATTTCAATACCAAAGACTGATATTGAAGAAGAAGCGGAAATAAAGTTTTTGTTAATATTAGAGGCATTTCGTAGCAAAAATTACAAAGATATTGCCTCTGCGCTTGAAAAACTGGAATCAACCCCACAATTATTTAAAGAATTCAAACGAGATTTTATGTTACTTAAAGCATCTAGCTTGATGAATGAACGAAATTATTTACAAGCGGTCAAAGTGCTTCGTGAATTGGTTAGCATTATAAATAGTGATGTTATTCATGCAGATTCGTACTCGAAAATGTATAGCGAAGACAAAACTCATCCCAAGCGAAATTTGAGCTTAAGAAAATCTAGAATAATGCCACAAGGCGGGAATAAAGATCAAGATGAATCTAAAGTATCTCCTATTTCTTTGGCTTATCCTATGTATTTACTAAGTAATGCCTATCTGCATCTCGATTTGCATCAGCTCGCTTTAACAACTATTGTTGCAACAATGAAGATCGATAAGAAAAGAGCTATTTTGATAAAATATCATGCTGTTGATATTTTGTTGGCGATAATAATATTATCTAAATTAGGTAGTGCTCCAGCAGAAATGCAAACCTACTTTAATACATTGTCGGGCTTATTTTCTCAGCTCGAAGTCGAAAATCCAGAACTTTACTCATCCGCAGTCAGATGTTATGTAAATTTTGTTACAGATTACTTTCCTGATGATAATGAAAAGGTTGATTTAGCCCTTACTAGTTTGTTAAAAGCTAGGTACTATGATCTTAAATATTTCGGAGATGCTACACTCTCAGCGCTAGATAATTTAGTTGCTTTTTATAAAGGTGCTTTAATTAAACAGGGTCGTCAAGAAGCGATAAAAGTTTTTGCAACTATTAAAGTTTTGGCCGAAAAATTAGGGAGTTATAGTCTATTAGCTCGCTTATCTCTCCTAAAAGATAGTCGTGCAAACATGACACTCTTCAATGGATCGGTTACTTATCCAAGAACCTCTGAACAACGGCATGACTCATTAACATTTATTGATTTAAATCAGTCTATAATCCCTGCCATGGAACGCGTAGAACTTATTGTCTCTTTGGGATTACAAGCATATAGTCAAACTAATGATCTTACTTTACTAAGACGATCAAGAGTGGAATTAGATTTGATGCATAGGACACTAAATTATCGACTAATTGCGCTAAATCGACTGTTAGATGAGTTAAATATAAATAAAGCTGATATTATCAAAACCATTTACAAAATTAAAACAGACATGATTGCAATCTTGAGTATGTGTGTCGATGTAAAAATGAAATTACCATATGACAGTTTACTCAAAACTCAATTTTTGCAGCTTTTCGACTTATTACGTGAACGTAATGAGTATGAGAAGATAATTACGCACGTTAATGAATATATTGACATACATTCTCATCTAGACTCTCCAGAAAATTATTTTGTCATTTTACATGCTGCTCAGCTGTATTTTGAAAGCTTGGAAAAAGTACAACCTGAAACATTACAGCATGTTCATTCTGAGATTGTTCTTGCTCAGATGAAAGAAAAAAAATTCATTGCAGTTACAAGCACATTAGGTCTTACCGCGGCTGATAAAAATCAGACAACTACACCCATTAAAGAGGAAAGTGTTTATAACAAAATGATTGCTACCTTAAATAAAGTGTTCTCAGGATTTTTAACTACTTATGCTGGCATACTTGAGAAAAATGATAGCTCTGAGTATCAAAACTTATTTAGGGTTGCACATGCTTACTTAAACTCTCCTCAACGCTCGTTAGTGTTAATCATTATGAGATTTTTGTCTTTAGAAATTTTCAATCAAATGTTGTCACACGATCCTTTGCTTGCAAAAGATTACTCAAATAGTCTAGACATGCCCTGCTTATCCGGCTACTTTTTTTACAAAGCTGTTTCAACAGTTAGTTATCAATTTTTACTCACAGGGACATCTTTTGCAAAAATATTTGATTCTGTTCTTTATGTGGAAGCAAAATCGAATGTTATTCGTTTTCTATTCAAAGAGATCACAAGTGAAGAACTTGTTGAAAGAGTCGCTCAATGGTTAAAACAATCTGCAGATGCAATTTTAGTTAGTTATAAGACTAATGGTTGTGTGCTGGAATTTAACTTTTCTTCAGATCAAACCATGAGAGAATGCTTACATAAATTGTCAAATGTCACTGCCAAAGAAAAAACAAACAAAATAAGTCCAGCTATCTCGAATGAGGAATTATCTGAACCCAATTCGCTTCTTGATGTAGTAACATCCCCAAGATCAAATTCAACCTTAGCTCAAAGTGGCTTTTTTAATGCCTCTCCTTCCGGGC
>JBFWPS010000239.1:0-3362 GCA_050249855.1 Gammaproteobacteria bacterium | reverse complement strand
CTAATTTTAAGTATTTCAACTTTTCACTAATATTATTCTACTCGTTTCAACTCTCAAATTTAATTTTTTTAACTGAATAAATGAACCCAAGCTTTTAAACGTTGATTTTTTTCACTGTATTAAATTAGAGCCTGTCCCAGCAGCGTGAAACGCTGCAAATAAAGCTGTTTTGTGATAAATTGATCTCGGGAAAAAGTAGCATAAAGTTACTTTCCCCCGAAAAAAGCGCGTTATAATTCAATTTTCTAGCAAAAAACAGGATCTAACACACATGAATAATGTACCATTTCAACCCAGTCTTCGTCCAGCTTTACCTAATGTTTACGGTTCATTAGATTACCGAAACTTCAGAGAAACACTTATCAAAATAGATGATATGTTGACAAGCATCGATTATGAGCATCAACTGATTATGGCTACACTCTCCGATCCATCCAATAATTGCGAACAATCCATCAAACACGATTCACCTCGATTATACAAACAATTAAAACATGCGTTACGTTGTACTTTTGCACGCCATCTTACCGGTGAATCCTATCGAGCATTTAGTTTGCGATTAGCCGATAGTACTCTGTTTCAGTGGTTTACCGGTACTCATGAATTTGATCGAGGTAAAGGCATTTCAAAAAGCGCATTAGAGCGTTATGAAAAATACTTCGATGAAGATACCGTTAAAGCGACTATTCAACGTGCATTGAATGAATTTGCTGATGGTAAAAAAGCTTCAGAGATCGGTTTAAATGAATCGATTGATTTTCAAGATGTCTGGATGGATAGCACCTGCGTCAAATCCAATATTCACTTTCCTATTGATTGGGTGTTATTACGCGATGCAACACGAAGTATGCTTTGTACGATTCAAACCATTCGCAAACAAGGATTAAAGCATCGTATGCCATCTCCCAAATCCCTATCGAAACAAATGAATAAATATTGTATCGCCATGAGCCAAACGCGTCGTAAAATAGACAGTAAGAAGCAACGTAAACGCATTCTTCGTTTAATGAAACAATTGAGTCAATGCATTGCAAAACACGCTAAACGTTATCGCCAATTGATTGAAGAACAATGGACGATGTGGAGCGAAGCACAAAAAGACTTAGTGATAGCTCGAATTGATTCTATTCTCAATCAATTACCAACAGCGATCAAGCAAGCTCATGAGCGCATCATCGGAGAACGTCAAGTAAAGTCTGATGAAAAACTATTGAGTTTGTATGATCGAGATTGCGAAGTGATTGTTCGAGGGAAGGCAGGAAGTGAAGTTGAATTTGGTCAACGATTGTTATTGGCAGAACAAAAAGATGGATTGTTAATTGATTGGGAATTGTTTTCAAAAGACTCATTAAGTGATAGTCATAGTATTCAACCGACAGTGAAACGATTGCAAGCGATGTATGGAAAGGTCAGAAGTGTATGCGCAGATCGCGCCTTTAGTAGCAAAGGCAACAGTGCGTTTTTAAAAGAAAATGAGATCACTAATGGCGTGTGTCCGAAAAGTCCAACACAGTTGCAAGAACATTTAAAGGATCCATTATTTGTTTCATTGCAAACACGACGCAGTCAAACGGAAAGTCGCATTGGCATTTTTAAAAATGTGTTTCTAGGAAAACCGTTACGCAGTCGAATTCTAAAAAACAAACGCCACGCAGTCAATTGGTGCGTGCTGAGTCATAATCTTTGGGTAATTGCTCGAAAAGCCATAGCAAATGAGCAATCCCGATTAAAAGCCGCAGCATAATTTCTTAATCCATTCATTGACAAAACAATGAGAATATTCTCAGGGATTCGTTGATTCAAAAAATACTGTTTTTGATTTCATTGTCAGTTATTATGAAGTATGCCATAGGATGGTAAGCATTATTTCACGCAAGAAATTTTTGTTTGAAAAATATTTCTACAAGTAATGAAAATTAGCATCAAATGGGACAGGCTCTAAATAATACATTTTTTGGAACGAATAATAGAATACAATAACATTTTTTGGAATGAATAATTGTATTTTATGAAAGTTTGAATTATATTGTTTGAATGAAACGAGATATATTTCAATCGCTTAAAGCCTGGAAAGAAAAAACTGATCGCAAGCCGTTAGTTTTAATGGGAGCGCGACAAGTTGGTAAAACTTATATATTGCAACAGTTTGCTACAGAAGAGTTTGACACTTTTGTTTATGTAAACTTTGAAAATGAGCCAAGACTAAAGTCTCTTTTTTCACAATCCCTGGATCCAAAGCATCTGATTCGTGGTTTGGAAATAGAATATCAAGTTGTTGTGCAGCCTTATAAGACATTGATCATCTTTGATGAAATACAAGAGTGTCCTGAGGCGCTAAATAGTCTAAAATATTTTAATGAACAAGCTAAACAGTATATGGTATGCGCAGCTGGATCACTTTTAGGTGTTAAGCTGAAAAATATTAAAGGGTTTCCAGTAGGGCAAGTAGATTTTTTATATTTGTACCCTTTAAGTTTCTCAGAGTTTATCAATGCATTGCATGAAGAAACACTGAAGCAGTATTTAGAAACGATATGTTCTATTGAGCCATTATTGGCAAATGCGCATGATAAGTTAATGAGTCATTTTCTTTTGTACTTATATATTGGTGGTATGCCAGAAGCTGTTTCAATATATCAAAAAAATCATAATTTTTTAGAGGTCAGGGAAGTCCAGACCTCAATTCTTAATGCCTATCAACTTGACTTTTCTAAGCATGCTCCTCCTGGGCAAATTATGAAAATTAATCAAATATGGAAGTCTATACCAAGTCAATTAGCTAAAGAAAACCACAAGTTTATATATTCTGTCATACGTCAAGGAGCCAGAGCTAAAGAATTTGAAACAGCAATACAGTGGTTGGTTGAAGCAGGTTTGGTTAGCAAGGTTACTCATGTTAGCAAGCCTGGCATACCTTTAATGGCATATGAAAACTTTGAGACTTTTAAACTTTATTTTTTGGATGTTGGTTTGGTTGGCGCTATGAGTGATCTATCTGCATCAACCATTCTTCATGGAAATAAATTGTTTACTGAATTTAAAGGAATTTTGATTGAAACGTTTGTTGCACAAGCTTTGCAGGCTCAATTTAAAAAAACATATTACTGGAATAGCTCAGGAAAAGCTGAAGCGGACTTTATTATTCAGCATGAAGATCAGGTTTTGCCTTTAGAAATTAAATCAGGTTTGACGGACAAGAAAAAAAGCTTGAAAGTTTATGATGAAAAATACACCCCGAAGCAACTTTTGAGAGTATCACCTAAGAACTTGAAGTTAGATGGTAAAATCCTGAATTGTCCTTTATATTTGTTATATCAGTTAAAGCAGATACTAAAATTTTAAGTTTCTAAATGATGGTAAAA
>JBFWPS010000238.1:0-3403 GCA_050249855.1 Gammaproteobacteria bacterium | reverse complement strand
AATTGCAGAGAAAAAATGAAAATTACCTATTACATGAGTAGACTCTCTAGCTGTTTCCCGTGGTCTGGTTTGGATATAGCTTTCTAAGGCGAAATAGGCTTCTAGAAATGATTTACTATCTTGATGTGCAGTAGATAAACAATCCGTCATAATTTGCGAGGTTAATATATGTGTGTTTTCTTCTACAGCCCGTGCCTTTCTACGTTCAGCGCTTGTTTCCAGTGTGTTGATTCGTACTATGTCAGACACTGGTTCTAATAAAGCTTTTTCCTGTATTATAATGTCATATAGTGCTTTTCGAATAGCATTTAAATCAGAGTTTTTTACAGCCCGTTTTAAATGATCTATTAAGGTTAAGGCATTTTTATCCAAATATGTTTGCAAAGTATTTTGAAAGCTAGTTAGATCAAATTTTTGAATAGCTTCAGTTAGTTCTTCTAAATAATTTGGTGGCCTTAGTGCTTTACTTGAGATGGACCTTGATATACCTGGTCTTTTTTGTGGTTCTAGTACAAATTTAATGCATATTAAATTATCAAAAAATGTATCTCTAAAACTCGGATCAGTTAATTGATAAAAAACCTTTAAGGCAGGAGGAATATGATTATTTACATGGTGATCATTTGAAGCGTAAGTTGTGAATAATGGTTCATTATTAATAACACTGATAACGGTACGTAAATAATGTAGGCCTATGTCTTGGTTCGATCTATATTGTTCATTGAATGATTTAATCACTTGTTTCAATAGAGTGTTAATAATGTTCTTCCAATCATCTAGGCTTAAAAAAGTCTTTGAGAGTTGGAATAATTGACCGATTTCTAATAAGGTTAATTGTTTGTTTTTAAATACTTTTATGAGAGAAGTTCTACGTTCATTATCGTTTTCCATTTTTAAAATTTCCGTTAAAACGGCCGTTGGAAAATCAAGCGATTTTGTTTCTTCAGTTAATAAACTTTCTTCAGTAATCGTGATAACTGGTAATGATGTATACCCATCCCGATAAAGTAAAGTAGGTATTCCATTTGGATAACAACAGGGGCCTTGTAATGTACGCACATGAATAGAATCAGTAAGACGAGCGGATGAAAAGGATGAAAAAGGGATATAATGCCATTGATGCTCATCGTCAAATCTTATTGATTTAAGAAATGATTCATCTAATGAGATTTCTACAAGATAAAAATCATCATATAAATTCGGCGGTGTATACCAATGGTGAGATTTTAATACAGCATTTAAAGCAGCTACGGGGCTTGGATAAACTACATTGAAAATTGTAGATTCGGTTTCATTTTTAGGCATATGTTTTGGAGGTGAACCAGCAGTGGTTGAATGGCTAGATAATCGATTTTTGACCTCAGTTTCAATTGCTGGGAAGTCACTAACCGTGAGGGTAGGCGGGTTGCGTTTAACAAAGTGTGGAATATAAGCAACATACTGACCCATAAATCACCTATGGTTAATTAAATTAAGATAAAGAGTGTAACAATCCAAGCTTAAGATAATCTTAAGAATATCCTACTAATTTGTATACGACTTTAGCTTGATTATTAAAATAATACGTGGCTTGAATATACCATCCTAGGTATTCTGAGAAATAATATTCGTTTTGCCACTCCATGCCACTAGCATTGGTGGATTTACTAAAGCGAACAATATAAACTTTACCTGGTACATATAATTTCCCATTTCGGTAACCATCTTGTTCTCCGATAATTTCGTAAAAAATAGTCCCATTATTTTCCTGCTCAGATAGATTATTGCGAGTAGGTTTGTAACGTACTTGTTCATGATAATTAAAACGAACGGTATTGCCTTTATGTAAAGGAAATAAATGCCCTTGTACATTACTAACGTTTGTCCAACGATACTTTTTGTAAAATTCAGGGCTATTAGGAATGTTTCCGGTTTTGAGATAAATAATAGAGAACATACCACCATAACCTAAGCCATGACCAACGACTGAGCCATGATGAATGGTATTTTCAATCGTGTGATATTGTGTGTATTTGTTATCTGTGCGATCACGTGTGATTTGATAGTTTGAATAAAAAGCTAAATCAGGTAAGGAATAAGCTCGATAACGCATAATATGCATTTTAGTGTCAGGTGCGTTTGCTACTAATGTACTATCTGCTATCGATGGGTCTAGTAAATTGATATTAGGAGTACCTGAAAACATTGGTGACGGGTTTGTTGTAGTGACACTATTACAAGCTGACAATGTGAAGCATATAACGCTGATTAGAATTATTCTTAATTTCATATTGTCCCTTATTTATTTTTAAAATCAACAATCATACGTAAAACTCGACGCAATGGTTCAGCAGCACCCCATAATAATTGATCGCCAACTGTAAATACAGCACAGTATTGTTCGCCCAGGGTTAATTTTTTTATACGACCTACAGCAATGTTTAAGGTGCCAGAAATAGCAGCAGGTGTCAGTTCTTTAAGTGTTGCCTCTTGGTTGTTTGGTATAACTTTTACCCAAGGGTTTGATTCAGCTAAAATGGCTTCTATTTCCTGAGTTGAAATATTTTTTTTAAGTTTAATTGTTAATGCTTGACTATGACAACGCATGGCGGCAATACGTACGCAAAGACCATCAATAGGGATCATTTCATTAGTTTGTAATATCTTATTAGTTTCAACCATGCCTTTCCATTCTTCGCGCGTATGACCGTTTTCTACGGCACTATCGATCCAGGGTATAAGGCTTGCGGCTAAAGGTGCTTTAAAGAGTTCATTTGGGAAATCTGCTGAAGCAAGTGTTTTTGAAATTTGTTTATCGATGGTTAAACTAGAGATCGTAGGTTGGTGAATTAATTCACGGCAGCTATCACTCAAAGCAGAAAATTGTTTTACTAATTCAAGCATTTGTTTAGCACCAGCACCTGAAGCTGCTTGATAAGTCATACTGGTAACCCATTCGATTAAATCATATTTGAATAAATTTCCAATCGCCATAAGCATGAGTGTGACTGTGCAGTTACCACCAATATAGTTTTTAATGCCACTATGTAAACCATCTTCAATCATTTGTTTGTTAATAGGGTCTAATACGATCACACTATCGTTTGACATGCGAAATGTTGATGCAGCATCTATCCAAAAACCATCCCAACTTTGGTTTCTTAAATTGATTAAAGTATTTTTACTATAATCACCACCTTGACAACTTAGGATAATATCAAAAGATGATAATAATTTAAGATCCATCGCGTCTTGCACGTATGGGGTAGCAGCAAAATTTAAAGGTGCATTTGTTCCTACTTGAGAAGTTGAAAAAAAAGTGATTGCAACATCACGAAAATCTTTTTCTTGCAACAAGCGATCTAATAATACATAACCAACAAACCCTCTCAAACAAATAAATTCAACTTTTAAATACATATTA
>JBFWPS010000237.1:0-3443 GCA_050249855.1 Gammaproteobacteria bacterium | reverse complement strand
ATGTACTGGGCCTGATTTTAAATCAGAATCTAAGAAACTTAAGCCTCTTCGTTTAATTTCTTGTGCTGGAATAGTTTTCATGAGTAATACCTTTATTAGTACTATATTTAGTGCTAATTATAGTGCTAAATATCGTTAAGATCAAGTCCTTATAAACCAAGGCGATAAGTTAACCCATGACGTTAAAAGAAAAAAATGGTAATATCAGAATTCAAATTGTATAACCGTTTTGGGCAACAAAGCAATCTTATGAATCAATCCCGTGCTGCAGTAGTTTCCTGGTGTGTTTATGACTGGGCCATGTCATCTTTTTCAATCATCATTACAACGTTTATTTTTGCTGCGTATTTTACAAGTCATATTGCACCCAACTCTCTAATAGGTACTCATCTTTGGGGTAATGCGGCTTCCATTTCAGGTTTGTGTATCGCTGTTTTAAGTCCTGTTTTTGGTGCGATAGCCGATCATTATCGCAGAAGAAAAATCTGGTTAGGTTGTCTTAGTCTTATCGCAGTGATTGGTGCAGCGTTGCTTTGGTTTGCAAAACCTAGCAGTGCTTCTATTTATTTCACTTTAATCTGCGTTGTGATTGGTACAGTAGGCCTTGAGATTGCAACCGTGTTTTATAATTCAATGCTACCTGGTTTAGTCGCTAAAAAATATATAGGACGCATTTCAGGTTGGGCTTGGGGTTTGGGTTATGCGGGTGGATTAATTTGTTTGATCATCGCGTTAGTATTTTTTGTTGAAGGAAATGTTAGTTGGCTTGATAAAACGACAGCTGAAAATGTTCGTATTTGTGGGCCTTTAGTTTCTGTTTGGTTTTTTATTTTTGCGATTCCTTTATTTATTTTTTGGAAAGAGCCCGAACATATTCGAGAAACCATTGGTTCATCTTTAAAAAGAGGATTACGAGAACTTAAACATACAATCAAAACATTACCGAAGCAGCCTGATATTTTTCGTTATTTAATCGCACATATGATTTATGTTGATGGATTAAATACCATCTTTGCTTTTGGTGGTATTTATGCTGCTGGTACTTTTGGGATGGGAATTGATGAAGTGATTAAGTTTGGAATTGCGATGAATGTGAGTGCTGGTTTTGGTGCAGCTTTGTTTGCGTGGGTTGATGATTGGATAGGACCTAAAAAAACCATTGTTATTTCATTAACTTTTGCGGCTATTTTTAGTATAATTTTACTCATTGTTCATGATAAATCGTTATTTTGGCTTTTTGCATTGTGTTTAAGTTTGTTTTTTGGGCCTATTCAAGCAGCTAGTCGCTCGCTTATGGCGCACATCGTGCCACCAGAACGTGAAACAGAATTATTTGGGCTGTATGCGTTGTCTGGAAGAGTAACAACATTTATCGGGCCTTGGTTACTTGGAACAGCCACATTAATATTTGCAAGTCAACGTGTGGGTATGGCAACTGTTTTAATATTTTTTGTGTTGGGTGGCATTTTACTTTGTAGTGTAAAGGCACCACAAAAATAAAGTAGGGTGGATTAGGGCCGTAAGGCCTGTAATCCACCAAAATATTGTGGTGGATTACGGCGCTACGCGCCTAATCCACCCTACATTATTTAATGAAGGAAAAAACATGAAAATTGCACAAGAAGCTTTAACTTTTGATGATGTGTTGATAGTACCAGCGCATTCTA
Organism: Gammaproteobacteria bacterium; assembly: GCA_050249855.1. Classification (GTDB taxonomy): domain Bacteria; phylum Pseudomonadota; class Gammaproteobacteria; order JBGSLN01; family JBGSLN01; genus JBFWPS01. The sequence goes on along the minus strand of JBFWPS010000237.1, from coordinate 1,776 downwards.
AGGTGTTGCCAAAAAATGTTTCTTTAACGACGAAGCTAACACGTGGATTAGGATTAAATTTACCTTTAGTTTCGTCTGCGATGGATACAGTAACAGAGGCGCGTTTGGCGATCACGATGGCACAAGAAGGTGGCATTGGTATTATTCATAAAAACATGACGATAGAAGAACAAGCTGCTCAAATTCGCAAAGTGAAAAAATTCGAAAGTGGCGTCGTTAAAGATGCTATTACTGTTTCACCGGAATTAACCGTTCGAGAATTAATTGCTTTAACACAAGCACATAATATTTCAGGTGTGCCAGTAGTAAAAGATAAAGAATTGGTAGGTATTATTACAAGCCGTGACATGCGTTTTGAAACGAATTTAGATCAACGTGTTGGTAACATTATGACGCCTAAAGAACGTTTAGTGACCGCTCTAGAAGGCGCTAGTAAACAAGAAATTATTGAATTACTCCATAAACATCGTATTGAAAAAGTTTTATTAGTTGATAATCAATTCAATTTAAAAGGTTTGATTACGGTTAAAGATATTCAAAAGGCAAAAGAAAAACCCAATGCTTGTAAAGATGAACTGCAGCGATTACGCGTAGGGGCCGCTGTTGGAACCGGGAAAGGTACAGAAGAGCGTGTTGCAGCATTAGTTGCTGCAGGAGTAGATGTGATTGTGGTCGATACAGCTCATGGACATTCACAAAGCGTGATTGATCGTGTGCAGTGGATTAAACAAAATTTTCCAAATACACAAGTGATTGGTGGAAACATTGCAACGACACAAGCAGCGGAAGCTTTATTAAAAGCAGGCGCTGATGGTGTAAAAGTAGGGATTGGCCCCGGTTCTATCTGTACAACGCGAATTGTGACCGGTGTTGGTGTTCCGCAAATCACAGCGATTGCGAATGTGGCTGAAGCACTAAAAGATACAGAAGTACCTTTAATTGCAGATGGCGGTGTTCGTTTTTCAGGTGATATTGCTAAAGCAATTGTAGCAGGCGCTAATGTTGTGATGATTGGAAGTCTCTTTGCAGGAACAGAAGAAGCACCAGGCGAAGTAGAATTATATCAAGGACGTGCCTATAAGGCTTATAGAGGCATGGGTTCATTAGGTGCTATGGGAGATATACAAGGTTCTAGTGATCGATATTTTCAAGAATTCGCTGGGGATTTAAATAAATTAGTGCCTGAAGGTATAGAAGGGCGTATCCCTTATAAAGGAAGTGTAGTTGGTATTATTCACCAATTAATGGGCGGTTTACGTTCTAGTATGGGATACACCGGTAGCGCTTCCATTAACGATATGCGAACGAATGTGGACTTTGTTCGTATCACAGGTGCCGGTATGCGTGAAAGTCATGTACATGACGTGAGTATTACGAAAGAAGCACCTAATTATTGGGTTGAAGAGTAAAAAAGTTTAGGTTTGTTATGTATAAGTGGGATCGATTGCATTTAAGTGTTTTTAAAAATTTTCCAAATGAAATTGATGCATTTGATGATTCTCCTTTAAAATATTTTTAATTATATTACCTTGAAAATTCAACATTGAAGCTTGTAAAACAGTTAGGGGTCAAGTCTTTTTATTAGCGCTTTATAAAACGCTAATAAAAAGACTTGACCCCTTTAGTTTTAAATTCGCTGCAAATATTCTTCCTGAGTTTGAGAAATTTATAATGTAAGTCATTGAAAAATATAATAATCTTAGTTTTTCCCAGTCACTACATTCTTAATGCATTCATTTCCTTGAAAATTTACTATTTTGCTAGAAATAACGATAA
>JBFWPS010000236.1:0-3451 GCA_050249855.1 Gammaproteobacteria bacterium | reverse complement strand
ACAAAAATCAAAGTCACGTCTTTTTTATTTTTAGGTAAAAACAAATCGACTATGAGCGTAATACATGCCATTACTAATACGAATATTTCTGGCATAGCCATTAAATAATTCGACATACAAATAACCTCTTATAGTTTAGTCGCCAATCCCAGTTGTAACAAATGCCCTATCGAAGCGTGCAATAGTTTTAATATTGGTTGAGGATACACGCCAAAAATCAATACAATAGCACCTAATATAATAAGTGCAGTTAAATCAAAACCACGAACATCTGTAAACGTGCTTACGCTTTCAGAACCCACCTTACCGAAAAATACTCGTTTATACATCCATAATGTATAACAGGCGGATAATATCAATGTGGTTGCAGCCAGCATGGCAACCCAGAAATTTGCTTGGAAACTACTTAAAAGCACCATAAATTCGCCTACAAATCCTGAGGTTCCCGGCATACCCACGTTAGACATAGCAAATAACATAAAAAATGCAGCAAATATCGGCATTACATTGGTAACACCGCCAAAATCAGTAATCTTACGTGAATGAATTTTTTCGTATAGAATCCCAACGCAAATAAACATAGCACCAGTACTAAATGCATGCGAAATCATTTGCACCATTCCACCTTCTAAACTGATATACGCATGTGAAAAACTACCTGTTTTCAAAATAATTTCATAAATCATAAAACAACCTAAAGTTGCAAAACCCATATGTGCAATAGAAGAATATGCAATTAACTTTTTCATATCTGTTTGAGCAATTGCAACAAGTCCAATATATACGATTGCAACCAAAGATAAGACAATCATCAACCAACTGAGTGCATGTGATGCATCAGGTGTAATAGGTAAACTAAAACGCATAAAACCGTAAACACCCATTTTCAACATTAATGCTGCTAAAACAACAGAACCGCCAGCTGGAGCTTCTGTATGAGCATCTGGCAACCAGGTATGAACTGGCCACATTGGTACTTTCACAGCAAACGCCAATAAAAAAGCCAAGAATAACCAAATTTGTTCGTGCAATGATAATTTTAAAGGATAAAAATCTAATATATAAAAACTGTTTGCATGTAAGGATAAATAAAGCAATGCAATCAACATTAATGCTGAGCCAGCAAAGGTATACAAGAAAAACTTTATAGAAGCATACGAACGATTAGCTGAACCCCAAACACCAATACTAATATAGATAGGAATCAACATGCCTTCCCAAAAAACATAAAATAAAATGGAATCAAGCGCACAAAACATGCCTATCATCATACTTTGCATGATTAAAAATGCAGCCATAAACTGTGCGACTTTCATTTTTATGGCATGCCAACTTGCTAAAATAACAACTAAAGTGGTTAAGCAAGTCAATATAACCAATGGCAGTGAAATACCATCAACTCCAAGCTCATAACGTATATGGTAAGCACTAATCCAATTTGCACTTTCCACAAACTGCATATCAAATATATTTGGGTTAAAATTTAAATACAAAATAACACATAAAAATAAATTAACTAACGCTGTAACAAGCGCAATAATACGTGCTTGATTAGCATTTTTATCATTTCCAGTGAATAATGCAATTACGCCAGCAATCGCTGGTAACCATATTAATAGACTTAGTAAGGATGGATTCAACATTTAATGCACCTTTATCACTACCAAAATAGCCAAACAAGAAATACGATTAGCCCACATACCATCACCATTGTATAGTGATAGATGTAACCAGTTTGTAACCGGCGGGTCGAGCTTGACAACCAATTAATTAATCTTCCCGAACCATTGATAAACCAATCATCAATAAATTTGACATCACAAATTTTAAATAACATATCAGATAATTTTTGCGTCCCTTGCACAAATACTTTTTGATTAAAAGCATCAAAGCCATATTTGTGAATTAATATACGATAAATTAATTTGAAATGCGCAACCACCTTACCTGGTAATGATGGGACTGCTATATAACAAACCCATGCAGTAAAAATACCGGCTAGCGCAAACCATAAAGGTAACGATGAAAAAGCCTGCCAAATACTGTTTATTGCACCATGGTATTCATGTGTCATTATCTTTAACACGTTTAAACTTGGATTTTCGGTTACCGTATTTCCTAATAATCCTGGCGCCCCATAAATCAACTTAGAAACTAATAAAGCACCACTTAGAACTGATGGGATCGCTAATAATATAAGTGGAACCCAAATAACCCATGGCGATTCTTTCAAATGTGACTTAACATGATCATCAAATCTTTCTTCCGTGTGAAAAGCATAAAATACGGCACGAAAAGTATAAAGTGCAGTTACAAATGCGCCTAGTAAAAGACAAACATAAGCATAGGTCGCACCGGGTATTGTTGTTAAATGTACTGCATCAATAATAATATCTTTAGAATAAAAACCAGCAAATGGTGGTATTGCAGAAAGCGCAAGTCCACCAATTAAAAAAGTTACATAAGTCACTGGCATATATTTTCTTAATCCGCCCATTTTTCGCATATCTTGCTCATGGTGCAAAGCAACAATAACAGAACCCGCCGCTAAAAATAATAATGCTTTAAAAAAGGCATGCGTTACTAAATGAAAAATACCGGCTGAAAAAGCTGAGGCGCCTAAGGCTGCCACCATGTATCCCAACTGAGACAAAGTTGAATAAGCAATAACTCTTTTTATATCATATTGAACCAAACCTAAAATACCTGTAAACAATGCTGTAGAAGCACCAATGACTAACATAAAACTTAATGCCGCTTCAGAATAAGCAAATAATGGGGATAATCTAGCAACCATAAAAATACCGGCTGTGACCATAGTAGCTGCATGGATCAAAGCAGAAATAGGTGTAGGACCTTCCATTGACTCTGGTAACCAAACATGTAATGGCATCTGTGCGGATTTACCCATAGCACCAATGAATAACAAAATACAAATAACTGAGAGTAATGACCAATGCAATCCAGGTAAAACTTGAATACTCGTTGATGCAAGATAACTTGCCTGTGTAAAGACTGTTGAATAGTCTAAGGTATTACAATAATCTAAGATCGCCGCAATGCCGACTATAAATCCTAAATCTCCGATACGATTCACAATAAATGCTTTCAAACTTCCAACATTTGCAGATTCCTTTTTGTACCAAAACCCAATAAGTAAGTAAGAAACCAAACCGACACCTTCCCAACCAAAAAATAATTGCAGAAAGTTATTCGCCATAACTAACATCAACATAAAGAACGTAAATAATGACATATAACAAAAAAACCGTTGATAACCAGGGTCATCATTCATATAACCGATACTATAAATATGAACCATCAAAGAAACAAAGGTCACAACGATCATGAGCAATGATGATAAACGATCAATCATAAATCCTATGTCAAAACGATAAGCACCACTAACACCCCAAGTGTAAATCGTGTCATTGAATGGATTAACGTGATC
>JBFWPS010000235.1:0-3457 GCA_050249855.1 Gammaproteobacteria bacterium | reverse complement strand
AGTATCGTTTTGAGTTGTCTAAAGTGTGAATATAAGACTTATCATAAACGTAAGGATGGGAAGGAGTTTTCTGAACAAACTTATTGCCCCAATTGTAATCCTTAATAGAAATTAATTAGATGAGATTTGAAGCATTATGCCTCCCTATTTCTTATGTTGAACCCAGCATTTAGCAGCAAACCCAACTGCTTTATCTATTTTGAATACGAGGTTTAACAGATTCTAATGGAAAAGGCATTTCACCCGCGATTATTTTCGGCAAATCTTCATCTGTAATATTTTCAAGGGCTTGTTTTAAATCGCTAGAATATTTTAAAAATGTATCCATGGCTGCAATATTATGCAATTTATCAGGTGCATTACTGTAAAATGCGCCGTGCTTTTGAAAATATTTTTCTAATGTTTCACCTTTTTTATTGATTTGTGCAGAGCGTGCATCTGGATATACTTTTTTTTCCACTTTATCTGGAGCACCTGTCGGTTGGCCAGATGGGTTATCAAGTGCTGCTTTAAGAGTGCTCCTTAAATCTTCCGTTGTTAGCATTTCTTGCATTAGAGCCGTAACATCCGCACCTTCTTTTTCATATTTTTCAAAAACTTTAACAGCAGGCTTTTTTTCTATTAATGCTGTAATAAAATCCCTCATAAATCTTTCAATTAAAGTCTCATTCGGCACATGTTCTTTCTTCGCCACTTGTTCTAAGAAAGTTTGTGATTGACATAATTTTAAAAAATGAAGTGGTAGGTCTGACCATTTTATTTCACCGTCAGTGCTCGTAATGGTTTTTAAAAACGGATGAAAATTCTCTTCTTTTTGAAGGGCGGAGGCAATTTTAAATGCAAACATCATACAACTTAATTCATCATGTTGGATAGCTTCGGATGACCAGAATACCTGATCAATAAAATTTGGGTATTGCTGTTTTAATTGTTGGAAAAATGGTTTAACCGCGTGTTGATAAGTCATACCGTCATTAATTGCATCCAATATAGCAATACTTAGATGGTTTCCATTTTCAGTGCCATAGACTTCAATGTCTAGATTATTTATATGAGTCATCGATTGAAGAATGATTTGTATGCGTTTGCTTTCCCCTGGTTGAAGTTTAGTATTAGCAAGTTTTTCTAAAAGAGGTCCTAAATCGTTAAATCTAACTACTTCACAATTCCATTCTATGCCTTTACTAGCTAACTTGGCTTTTTTATAAGCAACAAGTAGTTTTAATGTATCCTGACCGTATTGAAGTTGATTAACAGACGCTTGCGCTCTTTCTTCTTTTGTTGGCGGTTCAATTTTGCGAACATTATTTTCTACACTAATAGAAAAAGGAAAATCTAATAACGCAAGAACGTGGTTTCTTAATGAGTCATCTTCGTTACGCATCATACTTCGGCTCCTTTTATGAATTATATCAAGCATAATTGTAGACCATAAGAGTTAATAATCAATTTGATTGGTTAAAGAAAGTTTTATCAGATTAAGTTATTATTTAGATCGTATGATATAAGTGAAGTTTAGACCGTTGACTAAGTTTCAAAAAATAGGTTTATACAATTCGACTCATTCGACTCAATTGGTGGAGGCGGCGGGAATTGAACCCGCGTCCGTAAGCTCTACGTCCTTGGTACTACATGTTTAGTCGAATCTTTGATTTAACTGTGAGGTGTCCGACCGACAGGAGCCTTACAGCGATCTCGTTTTAAAAATTTAGTAGCAACTAGTTGAGCACACATCGCCACGAGCTTATGTATTATGACTTCTCCGTTAACACTTTCGCAGTAACACGAAGGCATAAGCACCTTCGTTGAGAAGGGTAGCTGGGTTTAAGCAGCTACAGCAAATTTTTCAGAATTGGCAGTTATATTTGCCGGCAGCGTGATTAACGAGGTAAGCTACATCCTCGACATGCACCTCAAATTTCGATACCCACGTCGAAACCAGGTCGCCCCCGGATTCACATTACATTATAGGTCAATTTTTGATAAAGTCAATAGTGATATTAGTTAATCTAGACTTAACATGAGATCTTGTTTTGTTGATATTTGAAAATCGGTCGTTTAACGTTTGATGGTGAATATTATAAAAATCCTTGTATTCTCATCCACTCATCATTAAAACATTTACTCAAATATTTAATGCCGGTATCGGGTAATACAGTCACAATGATCGTTGGTTTATCTAATGTCGTTGCAATTTCTAAAGCAGCCCACACGTTTGCACCACTTGAACCACCCGCTAAAATACCTTCTTCACGCGCTAATCGGCGAGCAATACCAAATGCTTGTTTATCATTAAATTGCATTACATCATCTACTAATGAAAAATCCATGGCTTTAGCAAGATGATCTTCACCGATGCCTTCTACTTGATAGGTACAACTACCTTCATGTGAGACGTTACCTGTTTTAAAATATTCATAATAAATAGAACCGATTGGATCGGGCATAATCACTTTAATAGCAGGATTTTTTTCTTTTAAATATTTTCCAACTCCTGAAATAGTGCCACCCGTGCTGGCAGATGCAATAAAATAATCGATTTTACCATTTGTTTGTTGCCAAATTTCAGGCCCTGTTGAATGATAATGGGCTTCAGGATTTTTTTGATTATCATATTGATTGATGCGAAAACTATTTGGTGTTTCTTTTGCAATACGAATAGCGGTATTAACATAATGTTCAGGTGAATCTGGGGGCGCAGAAGTAGGTGTTACTATAATTTCTGCACCATAAGCTTTGAGTGCATTTTGTTTTTCTTGGCTTACTTTATCAGGCATCGTAAGAATAGTTTTATAACCTTTAATCGCTGCAATCATGGCGGTTGCGGCACCTGTATTACCTGAAGTATTTTCAACAATCGTACCACCGGGTTTTAATAAGCCATTTTTTTCCGCATCGTCAATGATATAAGATACAATACGATCTTTAATACTACCACTTGGATTCATGAATTCTAGTTTCGCAAGAATAGTGACTAATGGATTGTGACATAAATGCTGTAAGCGAATGAGAGGGGTATTGCCGATGGTTTGCAGAATGGTTGGGTACATTATGCTATCCTTATTATTATTTTTATTGAGCGTATTAAATTCACTGTTAAAAATCAACGAAATTTATTCATAAACCTCATCATGACTGCCTATATCTAATAATCTAATTTCATCGGCTGAAATAGTTAGTGTCAGTGTTATTCTGTAGCTATAAGTTAAACTAACAGCGTGTAAAGTGTGCAGTTTGCTTGTTAGAGGATGTAAACGTAAATGAGGTTGAAGAGGATCTTGTTCTAAGTCACGAAGTAATTGCGCGAATTTCTTTTTCAATTCTGGATATTTGGTAATAAATTTTTTTGCTGTCTTTGTAAATTGCTTAGTCCAAATCAAAGTGAACATGTTTATTCTAAACCGAGTTCATCAATTAGTTTTTGTGCTTTCCCTTTTGTGATTTTACCTAATTTAAG
>JBFWPS010000234.1:0-3502 GCA_050249855.1 Gammaproteobacteria bacterium | reverse complement strand
TAGTCGTATGAACCTCGCGCTCGTGCTAATGCACGCAATAAAAAATATTCTCGTTGATTTTTTTGTAATAGACTCACTTCCGCTGCCGTTAAATCACTATTACCTGGCCCTAAATCATAACCAGCTTGGGTGCTAACGATCACACGTGATAATTCTGCTTCGCCTAATAACACATCGTTCATAGATAAAATAATTTCGCGTTTATCAATCCCGCTACCCATGGTTGCATTACCTTGCGGATCTAAATCCAAAAGTAAGACACGACAATTAATGGCTGACAATGAAGCGGCAAGATTCACCGCGCTGGTTGTTTTACCAACCCCACCTTTTTGATTTGCTATCGCGATTACTTTACCCACTATGATTTCCTTTGAAGCATTATCAAATGCCTATCAGCCATAAGTCCCTCAACAGCAAGGCGCTGGACGCTTATTGTAAACGCTTCTTCAAGCCCTGCAAACTCAACTTCGGGTATTTTTCCCTTCATGCACAAAATATATCCAAATTGACACAACAAATGCTGTGTTAATTCTACCATATTTTGAACACTTGAAAAAGCTCTAGAGATAATGCTGTCAAAACAGAGCGCTGGATGATATTGCTCAACGCGCTCGTTGACGATATGGATATTTTGAATATCTAATTCCAGGCAAACCTGGGTTAAAAATCGTGTTTTTTTACTATTACTATCGATTAAAGTGAATGATTTTTCAGGAAGTGCTATGGCAAGTGGGACACCGGGCAAACCAGCACCTGTGCCCACATCTAATATTTTTTCACCTGAAACATCAGAAATAACACTTAAACTATCTAAAATATGTTTGGTATAAAGTTCTTCAAGCGAACATTTTCCAATAAGATTAAAGGTTTTATTCCATTTTTGTAACATTTCCACATAACGCATTAATTTTTCTTGCGCCTCGCTGGATAAGTTTAAATGGTTCAAACGATTTATCAAAAGAAATACCTTAAACCGAAACCTAATACATTGGAACTAACATTACCTGCGCCATATAATCCATATGCACCACTTCGATGATGTATAGCAACCACGAATCGCCAATTTGGAATTTTAGGTGCGCCCAGTGCTACTTCAAATTGTAAATAATTTAAAAAACGCTTGGCATTGCAATTCGTGCTGTCATAAATTTCACGGTAAGGTACTTTTGAAACATATGAAACACCTTCACCAAAACCAAGGCTTGTTAATACATATTTATCCCAAGGAAAATGCTCCCATTTAAGCAAAATATAAGGTTCAAATTCAACAATGGTTCCAACGGGATCGGCTCTTAGTGTCATACTAGCCGCTAAATTGACCGTACTAACAAATGGCTGAAATATCCTTCTCAACCAATTATCTACTGGTAACTGATAAGCGCCTTCTAACTGAGTAATTGTTCCATATTTAAATTTTGTTTTACTAGAAGTAATGACTAAAGCAACGTTGCTGTCTGTCATCCAACCTTCATATAACATCACAGACCATGGATATAGATAAGGATCATGATTTTCTTTTAAGTAATGCCATGTTTTATGAAACCATGATTCATTTAAATTATAATTTGCAGTATCGGTTTGCCATGTGGGTAGCTCTAATTCTTTTTGATCTTGATTTGCAAATGCATTTGTTCCAACAAAAATCATGAGTGCAAGCAACAACAAAAGCTTTTTGAAGCTGTTTAAAATAAACCATCTGATATTTAACATTCTATTATTTTCTTATATTAAACTAGCGTAAACGGTAAATTGTATATTATTTTTTTAAGAAGTCTATTCTAAAAATTTATAAAATAAACGGGCTGTAAAAAAACTTATATTTTACCGATTGGTACAATATAAAGTGGTGTTTCCTCTTCGAGAAGCGCTAATAATTTTTTAACAGCGCTTTCATCAAAACCACCAATCGATACCATCCCTAAATTTAAAGAATATGCTTGCAAATATAAATTTTCAGCCGCGTGACCTGCTTCCATATGAACAAACCGCTTGCCTCTATCGCCGTACTTTTCCGTTGTTCTTTTATAAACGCCCGTAATCACAATATCAATCGCCCCATCTTTAATAGAATTTTGTTTAAATCCCGCTTGTGTTAAACCCGCTCTATTATTACCAATCATTTTTAATTCTAATGCGTGTTGTTGTGGTAAGTAATGATAGAGACCGGCTTTCAAACCTTCGACGTTACCCGTAACCACATATATTTCTAAAGGATATAACGCACCTTCTGATGGCGCTGTGCGTTCACCTGTATTGGATGTAATACCTTGAGCTGACCAGAGTAATTGGCTTAATTGTTGTAACGTTAAAGCTCCTTCTTTATAGGTTCGAATCGATCTTCTATAAGTTAATGCTTTTTCAACTGAGGTTTGACTATCATGCGCGGGAGCTGGCAACTCGATTGTTGCTATTGATAATTTCGGCTTTGAACCTGAAATAAATTTAAATGTTATTTTTAATCCAATATATAAAAACACAAACGCTAATATAATACCGATTAAATAATAAAATCGTTTATTTAGACGAGGGAACATAAATTATCCTTATAGTTTTGGAAAAGATTCATTTTACAAGTCTTACGGAAAATAAAGCTGTCACAAGCGAGCGTAGCGAAGCAATCCAGTACTGATTTGAAATAGATAGCTAGTTCTGGATTGCTTCGCTACGCTCGCAATGACAACATTTTTTTTCATAAGGCTTACATTCTGTTTTTTAAACTAGTTATCGGCTCCAAAACGAACATTTTAAATTACTATTTCTTTTTTTGGTATACTTTTTTTGTAAAATGCCTTTAAATAATTTGTTACTCATTTTTCTGGAGAATAATATGCGAATGATTCAAAAAATAAAAGTATCTGTCTTGGTTATTGTTTTTACACTTCTGCCTGTTTTATCTTATGCGGCTAATGACGAATGTTCTTGTCAGAATAAAGCAACCTCTATGGTCGTACCGCAACTTTTTGAGCAAGCTAAAAAAAATGAAAATTGGAAAATTGCAGTCGCAACAGGGAAACATGCTCAAGTGGTTTTTATGAACATTACACCTGTAACTAATCCTAAAAATGAAGTAGGAATGGAAACGCATCCATTTGATCAAGTTATTTTTGTCATTGAAGGAAAAGCAAAAACTGATTTAAATGGAAAAACTTCTGAAGCAAAAGAAGGCGATATGATTTTCGTACCTCAAGGGGTAGCACATAACATTATAAATATGCATGCAAACAAGCCTTTAAAAATAATGAGTGTGTATTCATCGATGGATATTCCTGCGAATGCGGTCTATAAGAAAAAATCTGATTCACCAGAGTAAATAGGCGCCTTGGTGGGCACGCGCTTTAAAAACCATTTGTAAATTGACACTCGGTGCATACGCGCTTTGATAATCATTAGAAGGCTCCTTCCAGTGCGGTAAACTTACCGTTCAAACCCAAAAAAGGAGCCTTACCGATGAAATTATACGCAGGAATTGATTTACACTCAAATAATTCTTACGTTGTTTTAC
>JBFWPS010000233.1:0-3514 GCA_050249855.1 Gammaproteobacteria bacterium | reverse complement strand
TGTGCAGGCAAAGGCATTTCACCAATTTTCACTAACCCAATTTGTTCATTCATGCCTTCATTTACATATTCATGTGAATTTTTTCTATAAATTAAATTTTTAATAAATTTTTTATTAATTAGTTTAGGTCTTAATGAACGATAAATCACAACACTGCCTTCAATCTGACTATTAAAACCTCTATCACACTTAATCCATAAATCACCATAACGAATACAGGTAATCGCGTGTCCTTCATAAGCGATTGGAATTAATAATAAAGGATAATCTAATAAACGATCGATTTTATCTTCGAATTCTTGATATTTAATACTAAAATGTTGATAACGAATTAACTCAGTAGCAATAGTTAAAGACTCAATAATTCGATCAATCTTAGGAAACAAATGCGTCATGTGTCTTGCTGCATAATTATTTTTATAGCGACGTAATGAATCTTGAATAATGCCTAATGTAAACTCAAGAAAAAATCCTTCAAAATCCACTAAGATAAATTGTCCATCGCAAGAAAGCATATGAATTTTTCCAGATAATTCAAAACGATGCCCAATCAATTTCGTGTTAATATAATCCTGTGCAAAACTTAAATTTGCACCGTGATAATAAAGCATATCTTTGACATCTTCTTGTCTACGAAGTAATGGTAGCGTCAAAATAGGTTGGCAAGCTTTGGTGTAAGCATTGGGATCTGCTTTGTGATCCAATAATAATTTACAGATAGGCAGATTACGACATTCAACGGCCCAATAGAGTGGTGTTCGTCCTGTTAAATCAATACCATCCACCCACGCACCTTTTTCTAACAAAAGTTTTGTGATATCTGGTTTGTCTACAATAATGCTTTCTATTAGTGGACTAAAACCATATTTGTCGATTTCATTGATTTCAAGGCCTAGTTCAATAGCGTGTTTTACACTCTCAAGGTCGCCATAAATAATTGCATCTGCTAGATCCATATTCATCTCAGTTGTTTATTTATTATAAGTTTAACTGAAATTTCACGAAAAGGTAGCTTTAGTTGGTGGGCACGCGCTTCATAAATCATCTGTAAATTTATACTATCTCCATACGCGCTTTGCCCACTCTACATAACAAAATTAAGGTTTGGTGGGTGTTGGATTAAAAGTAGGAGCAGCACCCGGTCTTAATGCAGGCGCTGGTAATAGTTGTGGTTCTTTCGCTTGCGTATCTTGATCAACCTCGGGACTAATTCTCGGATCCGCACTATTATTATTATCAGCGCTAGAAAAATAAGCAGACATGCCCACCACGGGATGTATATCTAAATGGTTTGCGGCAGCACCTAAATCCATTGAACCGGCTAATCTTTCACTCTGACTGACTGGTGCCGCAGGTTCAGCTCGCCTTGCGACTATTTCACCGCCAGAAACTCGCTCATGACCTTTTGCTTCTGCATTCCGCTGCTTTACTTCTAAATCAGGCGGTACTTTAATTCTTTCAACTTTAATCCATTTTTTGTCTTTTTCTTGTCCAAAAACTTCTCCACGTTGTCGCTTGGCATTTTTTTTAGCAACAGAATCATCGCCTAGTTGAACAAAATCAACCATCTGCGGATTACCCGTGCTACCACCAGTTCCACTGGATTCATCATCATCTTTAGAATCTATTGCCATAAAAGCTCCAGAATATAGATAAATTTAAGTCTACCTTAAAAAAAACACGAGTGAAATAAGTAAATTTTACTCTATATCTATACTATATTAGTATAAGTGTTTAAACTTAAGATTATCTTAAGAAACAAGGTTTAAAATTATTATATACAGTTATTAATAAAGGTATCACATTATGCCCGTAAACATTGCTGCAAACTATCCAAATGCCGTATCAACACGTACAAGTCATATGTCAGATAAAGTTGTTAAAGAGAACATGTCCGCACAAAAACACAATAATGACATGACTCGAGGAACAAAAGAAGCATTAGAACAAGAGTTTAAAAATCTCGCGGCTCCAAAAGCTCAAGAATCCATGACACCACTCATCACGCGTGATCAAACGGCATTACAACGCAATTTATTATCCAAAGATGAAAAAGATAAAGCGAAAGTCGAATTACAAGAAAGTCGCGAAGAATTAATGGCGAAAAAAAATGACTTTGTCGATTTAGATGATCCTAACAGTGTAGCAAGTCAATTTGTTAGCAAAATTATTGGGAATGATAATCTAATTGATAAGTTTGAAGCAGCTTATGATGTTAAAGGCCCTCACGCCAAATCAAAGCTCGAAGAAATCGCTAAACAAAATGCTCAAGCCTATTTCGAAGAATTACTTAGAATACAAGAAGAAGAGCAACGTCGTGCACTGACTAACAAATACTATCAAGATTATCTTACTGAAAAAAGTTTAGAATATTTACGTGAATCATTAGGTGCTTCTGATAAAGAAGTCACTGATTTACTCGTTAATAAAGATGGCAAAAATAGCATTATTCCACCTGGCACCAGACTTTCTGTAGGTGATATGTTTCATAAAACCTATATTACCACGCAAATAGATGAAAAAACTGGCGCGTTAGTTGCCGAATTTGATCCTCGCGATCCAGCTGCACGTTCAAAAATATTAGATTTAATTGTTGCACAAAACCCTCCCCCAGGCCGAAAAACAACAATTAAGCTAGGTGCTACCATTACTGCAACACAAGCTATTGGTGGTGTAAGTCCTCAAAATGACTTACCGACCAGAAAAGCAGCTATTGATTTATTAATTAAATCTAGTGGTATACCTAATTATCGTGCTACCGTTGGTTCTACTATCAAACACTCCATGAATCCTTTATCAGACATCATGATTTCAGAGCCTGCAAATGATCCTGATAAACTACTAAGAGATTGTTTTGAGCCAAACCCTGAAACCGGCAAACGAGATAAATTGAAATCTTCTTTTAAAGCACACTTAGATCCTAAAGAATATCATGATTTTTGCTTACAATATCGAAAATGGGGTGGCAGAAGACCTGAAATAGAAATTGAAGGGCTCGCTTTAGATCCTAAAGAAAAAGCAAACTTAGATAAGTTAAATGATTTATGGGATGTTTACTCACAAATCTACGAAGCAAATCAAAAACGTCCATCGTTAGATTTAACTCCAAATGCTGCAGATAAAGAAGTGCCGCGGCCAAGGGATGAAATTTCTTTTGAACCGCCTACAGACAAAGTCCGTGCGGGTGAACGACTTACTGGTAGCGATGAAATTTCCCTAGACGAGGTAGGACCAGATAAAACCCGCGTCGGTGAAGCAGCGGCTACCGATGAAATTTCACTTCAAAGTGAAACTCCAAGTACCCCAAAGTCTAGTGGCTTCTCTTCAAGTGGTGGTAGTAGCTGATCGATGAGCTTTTCTCAAGCAGTATATCACTTTCAACTACCCTGGATAAGGAACGGTATCAAATCGTAAAGTTAAGCCGCGTAACTTCGCAAGATTACGGTAATTAAAAATAGCTTCTTGGTTTGGTGCAATTTCACTAACAGGAATACTATTTAACTTAGCAATGACC
>JBFWPS010000232.1:0-3520 GCA_050249855.1 Gammaproteobacteria bacterium | reverse complement strand
TTATCAACAGTTGGAAGCAGAAGCCCAAGAAAAAATTACACAGATTAAAGCAGAGGCTGCTGACAAACTAATGGACTTGCAAGCTAAATTAGATGAGAGCCTCAAACAATCTGAACAATTACAACAACGTTGCCAAACATTAGAATCTGAGCGCGCCTTGCTACAATCAACGCATGAAAACTTGGGATTGCGTTTACATGAGACAGAAATCACCCTTGCTAAAGCAGAAGAAAAAACAGCCACCCTCAGTCAGGAAAATCAACGTCATACCCAAGAACAGCAACGACTCCATCAATTACTGCATCACATGCAAGCTAATTTAGCGCATTATGAATCGACCATGCAACAAGCACGTGAAAAACAAACACTAGAACAAGAAAAAGAACGTCAAGAACATAAGCAGGCTATCCAGGTATTACAAACCACCGTCACGAAAGTAGAATTACAGAATCAAACATTAGCACTTGAATTAAAGCATATGCAAAATGAACGATTGCGATTAGAGAAAGTCGAAATAGCGCTTTTAGGGGAGAAAGAACAGTTATTAACGCAATATCATCAAATCAATGAAGCAAGTATACGGCTTGAAGCGTTGAATCAACAGTTACAGCTAGATAAAAGTGCATTGCAAAATGAAATCGTTCAATTCAATCAAAAAATCCTGGAGGCTGAAAAACAAATCGTTTTGTTAAAAAAGCAAGCTCAAGAAAATAAACATACCATAGAAAACCAGCAAGTAATTATCCATGAACTAACATCACAAAACGAAACATTACGTCAAGCGAATACTAAATTAGTTGCGCAAGTAACTAAAGATGAAATGGCAAGTTAAACGGGATTTTAAAAAACACTTCGAACCAGATTTTGTAAAACTTAAGGTAACTGATATGTTAACGACAACCAAAAAAGAAGAGAAATCAGAACGCTCGAAAAAAGCAGCATTTGATTTAAATTTGCGTGTACATAGACAAGATGTGACACTCAATAGATTTAACAGTTTTAATGTTATTTTAGGTAAAAACGGTTCTGGTAAAAGCAGTCTTTTACAAATGATTAGACTTGGATTTCATGATACTTATTATATACAACCCGAACGAGGAAGTTGGCTAGAGTATTCTGAGGATTTATTTAAAGAAGAGCCACCAATAAAAACGATGCATGACAAGGTTGTTATACGCACGGTTATAGAAGATCCGGAACCGAATGATTTTCAAAAAAATCCGAGTGATACGATTTATTTGTTTTATTACATTGATCAAAATAAAAATCCTATTAGTCCGCACTATGATATTGAGTTAATGTATGAATGTGAAGATAAAGCATTAGATCGAGCATTTTTCTTAGATAGGGATGTTGATAAAGTTTTACGACCGTGCATTGTAAAATGTAAAGATGGCCAGGTTAAAATGTGGGGAAGGAAAAAGTTAGACAATGGATATGAAGATGATTGGGATTTTACTTCATTAGAGAGTACGAAATTTTCTGGTTTTTTGTCAGAAAATGCTACAAATGAAATTTCTAGTTTAAGTACAGAGCAGTTACCACAAGCAATATGGAATGAATTAGTTGAACGTAAGGCACATCTATATTTAAAACTTCGGAGTGTTTGGTTTGAAGACGGATTGTTGAATGAAACGTTTCTAGAAGATGAGCAATATCTAATCGGTTTTCAATATGCTTTTCCACAAAGTATGACAGAGACTATTATCGTTGGATCTGAAAATGATAGAAACTTTGTCAATCAAATCATTGCAGTAACAGGATGTTCTTTTTCTAATGAGACATTAATTGCTGTTAATACCGATTCAGATAGAACGTTTCGTATGACTATGAATCAGAAGCCTGATTTTAGAAGACGTACATTTCTAAAATTACGAGCGTTTGTTTTGGAATATCGTAATAAAGCTCCATCGATTATAGAGCAGTTAGAAAGTGTGTTGAATAGGATTTTACAAAGCATTTGTGTGAAGATTAATGTGAGTTTTGATAAATACAATCTAGATAAACCTGATTGGATGGAGGCAAGAGAAATATTGCAGTTTTTTTCTAAGAGAACACAGGGTTTCATTAGAAAAAATGAGATCAGTAGTGGCGAAAACGAATTGATATCTTTGGTGATAGAAATATTTTTATTCGTTTATTCAAATAATATAGGACATAATCGTCATGCGAAAAAATTACCATTTGATGGAAAAATGTTGCTAATTGATGAGCCAGAGGTTCATTTACATCCAGATTCACAATTACAATTAACAGAGTGGTTATATGAATTAACGCAGTTACAATCAGAACAACAGCCAGAAAGAATCGTGGTTGTTATTGCAACGCATTCAACTTCCATATTGAGCGCACTATCCTATAAAAAAGGTGTCGGTGTGTGTTTTTTGCCAAACAATTTATCGTTGGATTGCGAAGGGAAGACCATACTTAAGTTTGCCACTATTACAAAAGAATTAAGTGATATATTACCTGTGTTTGGTGTGCATCCACTATCTCGTGTTTTTAACGAGAATCCGATCTTATTAGTGGAGGGCGAAGATGAGATGAGAATTTGGGAGCAGGCTATTAGAACTTCTTTTGGTGCGCTTAAATTACATCCTTGTGTGACCGGCACTAAAGATGTACTTAGCAAATATGAAGTAAAAACAAATGAAATAGTATCTGCAATTTATGATAGCCCCGTAGCTTATTCTTTACGAGATAGAGATGATGTTGAAGAAAAGGATGTCAGGTTAAGTACGGTAGGTTATGTCATACGATACAGATTACGTTGTCGAGCGAGTGAGAATCTATTGCTTTCTGATGAAGTATTGAAAAGTGAAAATTTTAATTTTGAACAATTCAAGGATAAAGTAATTGGTTGGGTTGAGGTTCAAAGTAAATTACCAGAAACTCAAAGAGCTCAAAAGACTATTTATGAAACGATGGAGAAGTTTTCTCAAGCACTTAGACAAGATACAAATAATGCTAGAATAGAGTTTGATTTAAAAGAAATTCGAGTTCTTTTAACTGGTTTAATATTAGAAACGAATAAAAATTGGGAAACAATCATTGGAAAAGTTATTGGTGAGCTTTGCAAGAAAAGTATATTAATAGTCTGTCAACGTATTCCTCAGGATAGTGAGGTTAAAGATAGAACCGTTTTTATTTATGTGACAGATAAAAAAATTAAGTATAAATATATCAATATTTCGAATGGTAAAGTGTCCGAAAAAGTTATGCAAGGTGAGGGAGTTGAAGCTTTAAAATCAAAATTATCTGAAGGGCATAGTTTGGAACCCAGTGATTATGAAAAAATAAACACGATTTTATCTAAAAAGCATTGTCCCATATTTTTAGAGCATGAATTACCAAATGCCGGGCAGGTTTCTAAGAACAGTATCTTTTATTATCTTGGTGATTTTGTGCATGTAGTTTTTCCACAATTACGCACTAGATTTACTTCGAACCCAGGTGCTAGCGCTGGAGTATTTGCAGTGGATCAGCTAGAAAAAAATGTAGCTGAAATCGACCCAAGCAT
>JBFWPS010000231.1:0-3558 GCA_050249855.1 Gammaproteobacteria bacterium | reverse complement strand
CCGATAGGTAATTGGATAACGAAAAAAACTACATAGAAAACTATTTTATTATCGTTAACGGCTTCTATTTGGACCATCCCAAGTCTTGCTATTTTAGCTAATCTAATACCAAGGTTTGGCATAGGCACTAAACCTGCTCTTATTACGCTATCTATTTATGCAATATTACCTATTATAAAAAACACCGTATTAGGTATGGAAACTATTCCAACAGAAATTCACGAAGCGAGTATTTCACTCGGGTTTACGCCAAAACAAAAACTTTTAATGATTGATTTACCACTTGCGCTACCAATTCTCATAACAGGCTTAAGAATTTCTGTTTCAATTACGATAGGTGTTGCCACACTCGCTGCCTTTGTAGGTGCTGGTGGTTTGGGTGATTTTATTAACCAAGGTTTAGCATTGAATAATAACGCTTTGATATTATTAGGTGCCATCCCTGCTGCCATTATGGCATTGCTACTAGATCAATTGATTGTCATATTTTGGAAGTATTTCTCTAAAGGTAAGAAATTAATTTTTACTTTTGTTATTTTATTATTTCCAACTATATTATATTTTTCTAATCGACATATCAATACAAATAATGCTGTTACCATTGCTAGTAAAAATTTTACAGAATCTATGATACTTGCTGAACTAGCTGCTCAAGTAATTGAGCGAAAAACCCATATCCCGGTCATTAGAAAATTTAATTTAGGTACCACCCCTATATGTCAAACCGCCATATTAAATCATCAAATCGATTTATATCCTGAATATACGGGAACTGCCTATATGACAGTTATGAAAAAAAAATATATCGCCAATAGTGATATATTTAATACTGTTAAAAATTATTATCAAAATCAATTCGCACTTACCTGGCTAGCTCCTTTTGGTTTTAAAAACAAACAGGTTATTGCAGTAAATGAAAATTTAGCTAAGAGATTTCATCTTAATAAGATTAGTGATTTGTATATAATAAACAATCATCTTATTATAGGCGTCCCTGCTGAATTTCTAAAACGGCCCGATGGATTTATTACTTTAAATAAACAATATGCTTTAGAATTTATAGCAGTTAAACAAATGGATCCTGGTTTACTTTACGATGCACTTAAAAATAATAAAGTCGATGTAATTAATGCTTTCTCAACAGATGGTAGAATTCCTGAATATCATCTAGTTACTTTAAGTGACGATAAACAAGTTTATCCACCTTATGAAGCTGCATTAATTGTTCGTTCAGATACACTAAAAAAATATCCAAAATTATATGCTGCACTAAAACCTTTATTCGGTAAAATTGATGATAAAACGATGGAACAGTTAAACTATCAAGTAGATGTATTGAAAAAATCACCTAGTGAGGTTGCTAAAAGTTTTTTAAGAAATATCTGATTTTATTAAATTGCTTTTTTAAAAAAGTTTATAGACATAATCCTTGTCTAAGTGCATCTTCTAATATATTTAAATCTTGGTAGGACAATTGGCCAGCAGATTTCCCTAAACGACTTTTATCAACTGTTCTAATTTGATCACAAATAGCAGCAACTTTCTGATTAAGACATTCAACAGATATTGTAATAGGAGGTCTTATTTTAGCTTTAGTAGAAAGTGGAACCACAACTACTGTACTACGTGCAAGGTTAATTGGCGTTGCGGTAATTAAAACGCAGGGCCTTTGTTTATTTATTTCAGAACCTTTCGTTGGATTTAGATTAACCCAATATATGTCACCACGATTCATCATGTATTCCATCTGTTAAAGTTACATCCCACTCTTCCATTTCTTCTTTCAAGACTTGGTCCTTTTCAACTGCCGCAGCACATTCATACAACTTACGCTCTCTTTTAGTAACTTCCTCTTCTAACAATTGCCTAATAACACTGCTTCTTTGCCTATCAGGAATCACTGCACGTATACGTGCTGTTAACTGGTCTGGCACTGGAACAAGAATATTTTTCATTTCAAATTACCTATATAATATATATGTATATAATATACCACTAAAACGACATTTTTTGAACATTAATTAAACAAATGAAAGTCAAGTTATACCGTAAAGATATATAAATTGCCATTGAATTTGAATTAAGTGACTCTTGCTTTTTACGTAGAATCTTCGTATACGAGATTATTTATTCTTTGCCAAAAACAACCAGGTATCTACGACTGTATCTGGATTAAGAGAAACACTATCAATGCCCTCTTCCATCAACCATTGTGCTAAATCAGGATGATCAGAAGGCCCTTGACCACAAATACCGATATATTTACCCACTTTTTTACAGGCTTGAATAGCCATTTTTAATAACATCTTCACAGCGGCATCTCGTTCGTCAAAAGACTTTGCAACAATGCCTGAATCTCTATCTAAACCAAGTGTTAACTGTGTTAAATCATTTGAACCAATTGAAAATCCGTCAAAGTTCTCTAAAAATAAATCAGCTAATAATGCATTTGATGGAATCTCACACATCATTATAATTTTTAAATCGTTTTCACCTCGTTTCAAACCATTTTTTGCCATCAAATCAATGACATTTTTAGCTTCTGCAACCGTTCTTACAAATGGAATCATAGCTTGCACGTTGGTTAACCCCATTTCTTCACGTACATATTTAAGTGCTTGGCACTCTAGTTTAAAACACTCTTTGAAAGTTTCATCAACATATCTTCCTGCGCCACGAAAACCTAGCATAGGATTTTCTTCTACCGGTTCGTAACGATCGCCCCCGAGTAAATTTCTATATTCATTACTCTTAAAATCAGATAAACGGACAATCACAGGCTTTGGATAAAACGCTGCAGCAATCGTTGCAATACCTTCTTGTAAGCGTTTTACATAATAATTGACGGGATCATCATAAGCAGCAACTTTGGTTGTTATTGATTTTTGTAAATCACTGGGTAAGCGTTTAAATTCTAATGCTGCTTGAGGATGGAGCCCAATCATTTGACTAATAATAAATTCTAAACGTGCAAGCCCAACACCACTTGAAGGCAATGCTTGGAAATCAAATGCACGATCTGGATTACCTACATTTAACATAATTTTGAAAGGTATTGGGGGCATTTTATCTAAATCAGCTTTATGAATTTTAAATGGCAATAAACCTTGATAAATAAAACCTGTATCTCCTTCTGCACAAGAGACAGTAACCTCTGTATCATCGGTTATTTTAGATGTAGCATCACCACAACCAACAACAGCTGGTATACCTAATTCACGCGCGATAATGGCTGCATGACAAGTTCGACCACCACGATTCGTTACAATAGCCGATGCACGTTTCATAATTGGTTCCCAATCAGGATCCGTCATATCGGTTACTAATACATCGCCCGGTTGAAGCCTTGTCATTTCTTCTAATTGTTTTAAAACACGTGCACGACCTTGCCCAATCTTTTGACCAATACTACGTCCTTCACAAAGCAATTCACCTTGCTTTTCTAATTGATATCTTTCAAGAACTTGCACTGACGAGCGACTCTTAACTGTTTCTGGGCGTGCTTGTAAAATATAAAGCTTTTGATCAACACCATCTTTAGCCCATTCAATATCCATG
>JBFWPS010000230.1:0-3567 GCA_050249855.1 Gammaproteobacteria bacterium | reverse complement strand
TTAAGCCTAATTCACCATAGATACGATATACGCGTTTATGATTCCAAGGTTTCTGGTCTGCTTTTATTTTTAACATCATCTTATCTGTGAAGTTTCATGACATTCACTACAATTTAGTTTAAATTATCTGTCTAGGTTTTAACAAATTAAGATCAACTAATGAATTCCCAAAAAAGAAAAATAACTGCTAGAAAAAATTGGATAAAAATTTATGGGGAACTTGGTTCAGTCAGTAAAGCTGCACGTAGATGCGGCATTCCTCGTTCAACTTTGTATCGTTGGATAAATCGTTATAAATCAGACGATGAAAACTCGCTCAAGGATAAATCTCAAAAGCCCATTAATTTTGCTAAACAAAAAGTAACAGCAGAAATAGAAAAACTTATTTTATCTATTCGTGATAAGCATAATTTTGGCCCACAGAACATAAGTACCCATTTGCTAAGGAACCATGATATTAGGTTATCTTCTCCTACGGTATGGCGTGTGTTAAATAGGCACAATGTGAAACCATTAAAAAAATATAAAAAACATCAAGAAATTAAGCGTTATAACCGTCCTCTTCCTGGTGATAGAGTACAAATGGATGTCATGAAAGTCCGCGCCAAATGCTATCAATTTACTGCGGTAGATGACTGTACGCGGCTACGCGTTTTACGTTTATATTCATCTAAACATGCAGAAAATACCGTTAAATTTCTTTATGAAGTAATAGAAAACATTGGATTTCCAATCCAGAGAATACAAACAGATTGGGGAACAGAATTTTATAATGAATTATTTCAAGAAGAATTAATGATTCATTTTATAAAATTTCGACCTATTAAACCCAGAAGTCCTCATTTAAACGGTAAAGTAGAACGATCCCAAAAAACAGATAAAGCAGAATTTTATTCTCATTTAAATCTGAGAGATAAAAATCTCCAATTACAACCGTTATTAGCTGAATGGGAGTATTTTTACAATCATAAGCGACCACATGCTTCACTAAATGGAAAAACACCCTATGAGCGTTATTTGGAGCTAGGAGATTTAACTGCTACTCAGGAGGATGTAACAGGTAAATATTGGGAGAAACCAGAAAATATTAGACCCAGAAATTACCAATATTTAACCTTGATTGAGAAATTAGAAGTGTCTCAAATGTCATGAAATATCACAAATTAGAATATACGATAACATATTAAACTTTTCTTGTTTATAAAATATCAGTGTTAATGTCGACTGTAGTTGGAGCTGATATTGTAAGTAATGATCTTATTCAGGTAATATCGATAGGTCTCAATACCTTGAATGCTACAAGTTTTGATGATTGTCTGTGGGACAAAATGGTTCCGAAGCACTTCCAAAGATAGTTTCAAAGCGATTATTTCCTCAGCAATGATTACTTTCTATTAGCAGTGGCTCCTTCAATCTTGACTAAATGCATCTCTTTAAGGTCATTAAGTTTATTTATTAGTCAGCCTTGGTTTTAACAAGCGTTCTATTTTTATTAAATATGGCAACGCTGCATGGATAATTTTAATAATCGTTTCATGAGAAATAGTACGCTCACCTAGTATTTTTATGATGTCTTGATAGGTTAGGTTCTGGTGGAGATCTTTATTTTTTTGTGATCTCTAAGAGAATTTTAGAAGAGCATGGAGATGTTTGCATGTTATTCGGTAAAGAGAAGCTTGCTTCATATGGTGTTACTACTTATGTAAATATTATTGTTAACAAGCAGCGGCCATGATACTCAAATGTTTGGTTTTGTTCGTTGACTCTTGTAAAGTTAAACGCTCATCTCCTCTTTCAAGAATAACTTCGAAACCAAATACATGAGCTATTTTTATTAAGTTACTTACTTTAATATCATGTTGTTTGCCTGAACGCAAATTTTGAATAACGGATGGAGAAAGCTTAGCTTCCTCTGCTAAGTTTCTAACGGAAACCTCATCTCCTTCCATAATAGATATAATTAATTCAGAAAAAAGGAGTTCTTTGTAACCTTTTTCGAAAGCTTTTCTGAATTTGCGATTTTTCATTTTTTTTTCAAACGTTGATAATGGTTTATTCATAATAAATTCCTCGCTTAACTCGGTTTTCATAATCATTTTTAAGTTTTAAAGCTAGCGCTTTTTCATTTTTAGGTAGCTTATCTGTTTTTTT
The DNA here is from genome assembly GCA_050249855.1 of Gammaproteobacteria bacterium. Classification (GTDB taxonomy): domain Bacteria; phylum Pseudomonadota; class Gammaproteobacteria; order JBGSLN01; family JBGSLN01; genus JBFWPS01. The sequence continues at coordinate 1,416 of JBFWPS010000230.1, read as the reverse complement.
ATGAAAAGCATTGGTTACAATAACTTTTTGTCCTTTGAAGAAAAAACATAGAAACCTATGCGGCTGTGGCTTAAAAGCGTAAATTTTATCACCTTCATTTCTAAATTTGGTCTTATTTTTTATAAGACCTATATTACCAATAAGTGACATTAGTTCAAATAACTTACTTTGTTGGTCAATATCTAAAGCTTCTAAGTAATCTAAAGCCATACTTTCGCCTTTTTGATCAAAATACCACTCGACAGTAAATTTTTCACCTTCGAAGGCAATATATTCTTTTTGTTTTTTCTTCATAAATTGAAGTATACTATAAAAGTAGTACAGCCGCAAGTTTAAATGATTTTACCTAAACCAATGGTATTTAGTGTTGATGATAGAGTGCTTATTGAATATACAGATGACCCATTTTATGAAACAGATTTAGAACATGATATTTTTGAGATATATGATTTATATTGTGAGGAAGAGTTTTCTCCAGATAAATATTTTTTGAGAACTTTACGCTGCGATTACGCTAGAGGTAGTCGAATAGATGAAGGTATCGGATTTTTTTCAGATTCAGAAGCGTATGACTTTGAAAGCGATCGCATTCATCAAGCACCTTATTTAATCCGAGCTATTTATAATGGTGAAATTAAAACGGTTAGTTGTTTAATAGAGCTTACGAAAAACCAATTTATTTCGGAAGAAAAAAATCGATAAAGCACATTTTCAAATATAAAAATATGTTTGATGAAACAGCCCTCCACGCGGCAGTTTTGAAAGGCGAGATTGCGGTTGTAAAATTATTGCTTCAAGAAGGCCATCCTGTAAATGTAACCGACATTGAAAATGAAACACCATTACATAACGCAATATACGAAGAAAATGAAGCGATTTTTGATTTATTACTGGAACAACTTGAACAAAGAGATCAATTGAATAACGCATTAAATCAGAAAAATATTTGTGGGTGGACCCCGCTTCATTTAGCTATTTTAAGACATCAACAATATATGATTTTAAGATTAGTTCAATTAAATGCAGATTTAACAATCAAAGATGAAGCTGGAAATTCACCAGAAGATTTAATTGAAAAAGTGAATGAATTGAATGATTTAGAACTAACTTTGGATGAAAATTCGGAGGATGATGAAATAGGTGATAATGCTACATCTAAAGCAGATAGTTCAGGAAATGAAAGTGAAAACAGCGGAAGCTATAGCTTATAGAAAGATATAAGCTATTAAAAATTTTAATAGCATAAAAAGAGGTCCTATGAAAAACAACGCAGTGTATTTAAATAGTAGGGCACTGACTAGTACCAAGTGCAAGATTGATTTAAATTCAATCTATTGCAAAAGGAGCTACGAATGGTCAAAAAATACAAACATTTAACAGAACAAGACAGAATATTCTTAAGAATCATGTTGGAAA
>JBFWPS010000229.1:0-3569 GCA_050249855.1 Gammaproteobacteria bacterium | reverse complement strand
ACAAGGCAATTTCAAATTTTGCTACCGATGACCACTTCTTCTTTCGAGCCATTTCGTCCTCCATAGGGAGGCCTATTATCTCTCAAAATTTTCAATTTGTATGGTCTAAAATGCGGGGGTCATTATAACCAGAGTTGGTTAAGTATTTAAATAATAAATGGTTTAATGAACTTGATAGGCCATTAGTATTAGATGGTAATAAGAATTATCATTCAGATGAGGCGGATGATGATCGCGATAAAGCACTTGCCAGCTTTCGTGCTTTAGGTGGAAAAACAACTTTTTATTTACTTCGAATGCCTGAGCAAGGTATTAAAATGCGGTGTTGGTAATAGTTCGTTATGGTGGGCACACTTGCACTTCACTTTAAATTGATATTTAAACCTATCTGCATTGCACGTTTTGCCCACCCTACGAAATATTATATGCATTTGCATTCACAATAAAAGTGGGTTGCTAGCAAACTTACAAAACCTCTCCAAACAAATCATAATGATCATAATCAACGATCTTTGCTTTAACGATTTCACCCACTTTTAACGCTGGTTCACGTGCAATATAAACTAAACCATCAATTTCAGGTGCATCAGCATAAGTACGACCAATAGCGTATTCTTCACTTAAATCATCGATCAACACATCAAATGCTTGATCAACTTTTTTAGCTTGCTTAGCTAAAACAATTTCAGCCTGAGTTTCCATAAAACGTTGATAACGTTCTTCTTGAATTTCTTCAGGTATCGGATCGGGTAAATCATTTGCTTTAGCACCTTCAACCGGTGAATATTTAAAACAACCAGCACGATCTAATTGCGCTTCTTTTAGGAAATCTAATAACTCTTGGAATTCATCTTCCGTTTCACCGGGAAAACCCACTATAAACGTACTTCTAATTGCAATTTCAGGAGAAATCGAACGCCATTTTGCGATACGTTCTAATACTTTTTCACCACCGGCAGGGCGTTTCATCAGTGACAAGATACGTGCATTAGCATGTTGGAATGGGATATCTAAATAAGGTAAAATTTTTCCTTCCGCCATGAGTGGAATAATTTCATCAACATGCGGATAAGGGTAAACATAATGTAATCGTACCCAAATACCAAATTCAGATAAAGCTTTGACTAAATCATAAAATTTTGTTTTTAAAATTTCATTATTCCATTCTGCAGTTTGATATTTCAAATCAACACCATAAGCACTGGTATCTTGTGAAATAATTAATAATTCTTTAACACCTGCATTTGCCAATCGCTTTGCTTCATGTAAAACATGATCGATAGGACGACTGACTAATTTGCCACGCATGGATGGAATAATACAAAAAGTACATTTATGATTGCATCCTTCAGAAATTTTTAAATAAGCATAATGACGTGGCGTTAGTTTAATTCCTTGGGGTGGAATTAAACTAGTGAAAGGATCATTGGGAGCAGGGCAGTGTTCATGTACAGCCTCTAACACATCTTCATACGCTTGCGGGCCTGTTACTTTTAATACTTCTGGAAAATGTTCTTTAATAATATTACCTTTAGCACCTAAACAACCTGTAACAACAACTTTGCCATTTTTAGAAATAGCTTCGCCTATATTATCGAGTGATTCTTGAACCGCATCATCAATAAACCCGCAGGTATTAACAATCACTAAATCTGCATTTTCATGACTAGGTGAAAAATCATAACCTTCAGCGCGTAGACGAGTAATAATACGCTCAGAATCAACGAGTGCTTTGGGGCATCCTAGGCTTACGAATCCTATTTTGGGTGCGTTGGTAGTTTTTTCATGTTGCATAATGGATTTCCTTTAAAAAGCAAATATACTCCCTGTGAAAAGGCGTTGTTGCATAAATCGTTGTTAGTCCCCTTTGTAAACGGGGGCCGCTTCGTGATTTTTACGAAGCGGGGGGATTTTTGAGCACTGTTAAATCCCCCGGTTTTGCAAAAAGCGCAAAACTACCCCCTTTTTCAAAGGGGTATCATTGTGTTGAAAAGTCACTAAAACTAATTGCCTTATTTTAAACAAAAACTTGATTTAATAAAGGGGTTATTTTTTGAATTTGGCGTTAATTAGATTGATTTTAGATTAATTAATGCGTATAACGAACAACAATTGAACTGTCTTGAGGCAGATATTTTATTCAAAACCTATCATTACCAACTAATGTCACGAAAAGCTTTATTCAGCCTAGTACCCACGGCGTTGCGCCGAAGGCTTCGGCGGGCCAGATTGCTTAGCGTATTAAGAACTGCTTATCCTCAAATTGGTCGTATTGCAGAAGGTGCTTCAGAAGCCATTCAAGCGCAGGGTTCTTTGATAGATTCTCCCCCTTTAAGGGGAGGGGTTGGGGTGAAGGGTAAAATTTCCAAAAATTTTTTTTTAAAATATCCCTTTCTGCCAAGCGCTGTAAAAGAAAAATCCAATTGACATGAAGGTACAACTCCAAACAAATGCGCCAATATAGGCAAAAAGTGCGAATTCCCAATATTTAAGATAAGCAGTACCAGCAGCAATGCCTGTTAAATGACGAACGCCAGGAATATAATAACCAAATAATAAAGTCCATTTTCCAAATCGTTCATACCATTCATGCATGTAATCCAGTTTTTTTTGAGTCACACCAACATATTTTCCATATTTGTTTAATAAACCATGACCTGCAAAATAACCAAATAAATAACTCAAACTAATTCCAACCATCGCGCCAATAAAGGCTAGAGGAATCGTTAAATATATAGATAACTTTCCTTTTGCCATCAGTAAGCCTGCTAAAACTAATAGCGTTTCATCAGGAATGGGCAGACCGAAAATACCAAGCGCTAAACAAACAAAAAGTGTGCCACTACCATAGTGTGTAAGCCATTGAGAAATAGTTTGTTGTGTGACGTCAGTTAAAAACATTTTTTATATTTTATGCCTCTTCACCAAAACGATCGTTAATTAAATTTTCTAAGGCAGTGCATGCATCTGTTTCATCTTCACCTTCGATGACAAGTTCCAATTCAGTACCTTGGTTTGCCGCTAACATCATAACGCCCATGATACTTTTGCCATTAACAGAACGACCATTTTTGATGAGTTCTATACTACATGCATAACGACTTGCGAGTGAAACTAGCTTTGCTGCAGCTCTTGCGTGTAAGCCAAGTTTATTTATAATCGTGATTTGTTTTTTAATCATAGCTAGTTCATTTCCTCGCAATTAACAACACCTTCTCTTCCACCACAAATAGCTTTTTCAGCTAAAAGTGACAATGATAAATCTGGATAATTCATTACTTTAATCAGCATAGGTAAATTCAAACCAGTTATAACTTTAACATTAATTTCATTTTGCAACTCAAGTACAATATTATTAGGCGTTGCACCAAAAACATCAGTTAATATCAAAACACCATCTGTATTGTGGATATTTTGAATAATGGTTCTTAATCGCTGACATGATATTTCTGGATCTATATCATGATTAATTGGTATAGCAATGGTGGGTAAGGGTAAACCACCTAATAGTTTAAGTACCGTATTTAATAAAGCAGTTCCAACGTCGTCATGAGTAATCATCAAGATAG
>JBFWPS010000228.1:0-3570 GCA_050249855.1 Gammaproteobacteria bacterium | reverse complement strand
GATCAAATAAGCGGAAAGTATCGACCAAACCAACTGCTAATAAATCTGCAAATGCTTCTCGCTCTTGTTTACTAAATAAAACATGGTTTGACCAAAATGCAGGATCATGTACGTCACGTTCTTGAGGTGCAATATTAAAATCACCTAATACAATCAAGCGTTCGTGTTTTTTTAATTCATTTGAAATAAAAGCTGTCACTTTTTTAAGCCAATCTAACTTATATTGAAATTTTTCAGATTCAAGACTTTCGCCATTCGGCACATATAAATTAATAACACGTATTTGGTTAATCGTTGCTATTAAAATTCGGCGTTGAGGATCTAGCAGTTCTGGAATATCTGTCAAAATATCTTCTGCTTCACCTTTGTAAATAATCGCCATACCATTATAAGTTTTCTGACCACTAAAAATAACTTTATAACCTGCGGCCTCAATTGCATCGACTGGAAAATCTGCATCGGTTGTTTTAGTTTCTTGAATAGCCAAAACATTCGGTTGATACGCTTCTACCCATTCCAACACTTGTGGTAAACGCACTTTGATTGAATTTACATTCCAAGTTGCTATTTTAAATGTCTTATTCATGTTTAATTATTCACTATAATACATTTCAAATTCCAGTGGATGTGTCGCCATTCGAAGACGAGTAATTTCTTTTGATTTTAAGCCAATGTAAGCATCGATTAAATCATCACTAAATACATTACCTTCTTTTAAGAAATCACGGTCTTTATCAATTGAATCAATGGCTTGTTCTAATGAAGCACAAACGGTTGGAATATCTTTTAACTCTTCATAAGTTGCTTCATAGAGATCTTTTTCAGTTGCTTCACCGGGATGTATTTTATTTCTAATACCATCTAGACCTGCCATCAACATCGCTGAAAATGCCAAATAAGGATTAGCAATGGGATCAGGAAATCGAACTTCAATGCGAGTAGCTTTCGGACTAGTTACGTAAGGAATACGAATCGCAGCCGATCGATTACGTGATGAATAAGCTAATAATACAGGCGCTTCAAAACCTGGTACTAAACGTCTATAACTATTTGTGCCAGGATTTGTGAATGCATTTAATGCACGTGCATGTTTAATAATACCACCACTATAATATAAAGCTAAATCTGACAGGCCTGCATAGCCATTGCCTATAAATAAATTTTCACCGTTTTTAGCAAGTGATAAATGACAATGCATCCCACTGCCATTATCGCCAACTAATGGTTTTGGCATAAAAGTGGCTGTTTTACCATGTGCATGTGCAACATTGTGTACCACATATTTAAATATTTGCATTTCATCTGCTTTTCTTAGCAAAGAATTAAATTTGGTGGAAATTTCATTTTGATTGCCAGTAGCTACTTCATGATGATGCGCTTCTACTTCAACACCCATTTGATGTAGCACTAATGACATAGCTGTACGAATATCTTGAGAAGAATCAACAGGTGGCACGGGGAAATATCCCCCTTTAATAACCGGTCTATGGCCTCTATTCCCCTGGTCATATGGTATATTTGAACTCCAAGCGCCTTCTGTTGATTCAAGATCAAAAGATACTTGATTCATAGAAATGGTCCAACGCACGCTATCAAAAATAAAAAATTCAGGTTCAGGACCTACATAACAAGCATCAGCAATACCAGTGGCGCTTAGATAAGCCTCAGCACGCTTGGCAAGTGAACGTGGGCATCGTTCATATCCTTCCATCGTTGAAGGTTCAATGACATCGCAACGCAAATTCAAAGTAGGTTCTTCACAAAATGGATCCATCACTGCAGTAGTTGGATCAGGTAAGATCAACATATCGGAATTATGAATTTCTTTCCATCCAGAAATAGATGAGCCATCCATCATTTTTCCAGTAGAAAAAAATTCTTCGTTAACAACATCTCTGGTAACACTCACGTGCTGTTCTTTGCCACGTGTATCGGTAAAACGCAAATCGACTATTGATACTTGATTTTCATCAAGCATTTTTAAAACGTGATTAATTGGCATGAGGGGCATCTCCTAAAAAGACATCAATTGTTGATACATACTCAATATTTCTTACAGCATTTTTATAACAAGTACTTAAATCTGAATAATCATTTAAATTTTTTATAACTTCCATCGAAAAATACAACTCAACACTTATTTTTCCTTCTAGATAATGTAATCGTATCTTTTGAATCTTATCGCTACCATGGCAGTTTTTCCAGCATTTCGATAAAGCTTGCAATACTTCATTTCTTTGAGGAAGGTGCTCTGTTATTTCACCTATTTCATCGTCTTCAGGATCTACATGTACAATCACATCAGAAATATTTGAAACTGCATTTAATAAACTTTTTTGTGTGCGAACCGTGATAAAATGGCCTTCAGAAACGCTAATCGTTGGGTCAACTTGTACATGAACATCAACTAAAATATTATCTCCCATCATACGTGTACGCAATTGATGAATCATTTCAATGCCTTGCACTTGTAAAATAGCTTCTTTAATCTTTTCTAGCGTAATAGGCTCAACAGCCGTATCAACTAATTCACGTAAACAATTCCAACCTAAAGTCCAACCCATTTTAATAATCATCAAGCCTACGATAATTGCAGCAATCGGGTCAAAGATAGGATATCCAATTAATGCAGCGCCAACACCTAATAAGACGACGAGAGAAGCAGCTGCATCACTACGATGATGCCAAGCATTGGCACGTAATAATTGTGAACCTGTTTTTTTCCCAATGCTTAACGTTAAATGATATAAAAACTCATTTGCTAAAATAGATAGTGCAGCAATTACTAACACATACCACTCTGGTATAGGTGTTTTAAAACCATAGAGATGCTCACCTGCATTCCACATAATACCTAAGCCCGCCAAAATTAATAATATGGCGAGAAAAACAGTTGCGGCTGTTTCAATACGTTGATGCCCGTAAGGATGATCATGATCCGCGTGCTGACTACCGATTCGCGCTGCGATGATCACTAACGCATCTGTTAATAGATCTGCAACAGAATGTACACCATCTGCAACTAATGCGTGTGAATAGCCTAAAATACCGAAAGCAATTTTGATGACTGCGAGTAGAAAATTACTCAGCGCACCTAATAAAGTCACTTTCTTTGCTGCATTGTATCGTTCTTGGTCGCGCATAGTTGCTCTTAGATTAGTGCTCAAGTAAGATGGTTTAAATAGGTTAAAACTCCCGAAAAACAGAAGCGTCATTGCGAGCGTAGCGAAGCAATCCAGAGCTGAAAATCTATATTCAACTCAGCAGTGGATTGCCACGACCCGCACAAAACGCGGGTCTCGCAATAACGAGTACGTTTTTCATCAATCTATATTATCAACATCGAAGGAAAAAATCACATGGCTACTCATCAAAATGAAAAAATTCGCGTGATTGTTAATGGTGCACAGGGTCGAATGGGTCAAGAAACAGTCAATGCGGTAAATCAAGATCCTGAATTAGACTTAGTAGCTGCATGTGGACATCAAGATGATTTAATAAAAGCCATTCGAAAAAATCAAGCACAAGTCGTCATTGATTTCACAACACCTTCTGCTGTTTATGAAAACA
>JBFWPS010000227.1:0-3571 GCA_050249855.1 Gammaproteobacteria bacterium | reverse complement strand
TATGACAGAACTCATTAAAGGTAAAACGTTTACTGAAGCAAAACAATTATTCGAACAATTTCGCTCATTATTAACTAAAGGTGAACATGCTGCTGAATTAGGAAAACTTGAGATTTTGGCTGGTGTGAAAGAATTTCCTATGCGCGTTAAGTGCGCCACTTTAGCCTGGCATGCGCTTAATGCCGCCATGTCATCAAAAGAAGCAACGGTAACTACAGAATAAAGATTAAATTAATCATTTTATGCTGTTATACAATCATTTACATTCACTAATGAATGTATATTTTTTAATTGCTTAACAATCTCAGCGCGTCGAGCTTCTAGATCATAATCTGCCTGAAGGCCTAACCAAAATCCTTCACTTGTCCCTAATGCTTTAGAAAATCTTAAATCAGTATCTGCAGTGATGCTTCTTTTCCCATGAACAATTTCGTTAATTCGCCTGGGTGGGACATCAATATCTCGAGCTAGTTTGTTTTGGCTAATCTCCATAGGCTTCAGAAATTCTTCATTTAGAATTTCACCTGGATGTATATTTTTAAGTTTTTTCATAAAATATCCCTCAATGATAATCTTGTATTCTTGCTTCAAAAGCATCGCCATCAATCCACTTAAAACACAAACGCCATTGTTTATTGATACGTATACTATGTTCACCTTTTCGTTTTCCTCCTAGAGCCTCTAAACAATTTTTCGGTGGTATACGCAAATCTTCCAATACTTTGGCATTATTTAGCATTCTAAGTTTTCGTCTTGCTATCTCTTGAATGTTATTAGGCAAATGAAGCGAAAAAGTTCCTTCCCATATTTTTTTTGTTTCTTTACATTTAAATGTTTTTATCATATGTTGAATTATAACGCGAAACGTTATAGAATGCAAGTAAATTAGTCAATCGAGCCACAATTAATGTTATCAAAAAGATAATATATAGTAAAGAAAAAACTTATATATGAAACCACCCCTTTCTATACGTATCATCGCCGGGAAATTTCGCGGAAGAAAAATTGAATTTGTTGATCAGCCTGATTTACGTCCTACGCCTAATCGAATTCGCGAAACATTATTTAACTGGTTAGCCCCGGTCATACAAGACGCTTATTGCCTTGATTTATTCACTGGTAGTGGTGCACTAGGTCTTGAAGCTTTATCTAGAGGCGCAAAACATGTTGCTTTTATCGATCAATCAACACAGGTTATTCAACAAATAAATAAAATGATACAAAAGTGTGAGATTAAAAATGCCATTATTCAACAAGCAACTATTCCTGGCATCATTCCTACGCTATCAAAACCCTATAATATTATTTTCTTAGATCCACCTTTTCATCAAGATTTCATACGAGTCTGTTGTGAATGGTTAGAAAAACAAGACTGGGTTGCACCCAATGCCTATCTTTATATTGAGGCTGAAAGCACCTTAAATCTACTACCTATTTCAAATCACTGGAAAATATTACGTAGCAAAAAAGCAGGGCAGGTAGGATATCATTTGTTACAAAAATGTTAGTGTTCGCTGTTCGCAAACAGCGAACTCTGGCTTTAGGGATTTTTATTCTTCAGCTAACCAATGAGCTAATTCTTTAGCATAATAAGTTATAATAAAGCTTGCGCCAGCTCGTTTCATCGCTATCAAACTTTCTAACGCTACTCTTTTTTCATCTATCCAACCATTTGCTGCAGCCGCTTTTATCATGGCATATTCACCACTTACTTGATAAACACTTACAGGCACCCCTGGAAATTGTTGTTTGACTCGATAAAGAATATCTAGATAAAAAGAACCTGGTTTTACCATTAGCATATCAGCGCCCTCTCCTAGATCTAAAGCAGCTTCACGAAGCGCTTCTTCGCCATTGGCAGGATCCATTTGATAACTCCTTCGATCACCAAATTGTGGCGCCCCTTCTGCGGCTTCACGAAAAGGTCCATAAAGGCCCGAAGCATATTTCACGGCATAACTTAAGATAGGTATTGTTTCAAAACCTTCTTTATCTAAACTATTTCGAATGGCACTAACCATCCCATCAATCATACCACTAGGTGCGATTACATCTGCGCCTGCTTCTGCAAAACTCACAGCTTGCTTAGCTAATAGTTCTAAGGTTGCATCATTATCTACATCAGGCCAACCCGTCTTTTCATTGAGAAAACCACAATGTCCATGATTAGTATATTCACAAAAACAACTATCCGTTATTACCAATAATTCAGGCGCCGTTTCTTTGATTAAAGCCACAGCCTGTTGAATGATGCCTTGATCGCTATATGATTCCGAGCCGAGCTCATCTTTTCTCGCAGGGATCCCAAATAACATGATTGCCGTTATACCTAAACCAACAATTTCATCTATTTCTGAAACCAAATGATCTAAACTTAATTGATGATGACCAGGCATAGACGAGATGGGTTTTCGTATATTATTTTCCGCTGTAATAAATAACGGTAAAACCACATCTTTCATCGAAATTGTATTTTCACGGACTAAATCGCGAACCTGAGATAACAATCTTAATCTTCTAAGGCGTGTCGTTGGAAAGCTGCCATAAATTGATTTCATTAAAATATTCCATATAAATGAAGATTTTTCTATTCTAACATATCTTTAAATTATTATTCTATCTTTTTAGTAAGGTTTTACTACTTTCACACATAAGGTGCGCTATAAAGACATTTGTGTTACAATATATCTTCATTCTGTAAATCTTTTAAAAAATCGATGTTAAATTCAATTAGTAAAAACAATGCGGCTATTTTGTTTATGGTAGCTCTTTCAGGCGCTCTATTTGGACTTTTAGGGCTTATTGGTACTCGCCTGATTCATTTACACTTTTCCATTAGTACTATGTTATTTTGGCGTTTTTCTGTTGCTTTTTTATATTTATTAATTATTGGCTTTTATTCATCTAAAAATAATTTTTTCAAAGATACCCCCTGGCCATATCATCTTACCGCTATTTTAAGTGGCTTTTTATTTTATAGTGCTTCATCGGGTTTTTACTTTTTAGTCAGTAAATATATAGGAACAGGACTTGCCATGGTGTTATTTTTTATCTTTCCTGTTTTCGTTGTTTTATTTGAAAGTATATTTGATAAATTTAAAGTAACACCTCGTGTTTTTCTTTCTTTAATTATGATGATTTTTGGTTTGTTTTTAATTACACGCGGTCAAACTTTTTATTTGAACTTATTTGGTATTTTTCTGGCTATTTCTAGTGGTCTAGCATACGCCCTTTTTGTACTATCTTCTAAAAAAATATCTAAAAAAATTAATTCATTGACCCTAACTATAGATGTTTGTTTTGGCTGTGCCTTAGCATTTTTATGTGTTTCTTTATTTAATCATGAGCTTTTTATTCCTAAAACTGCCATAGATTGGTTTTATATTATTGTAACCGGTCTTTTATGCACTGCTCTACCTATACAAATGATGCTTTTCGGTTTAAAACGTATTTCCGCAAGTCAAGTTGCTATTTTATCTGTTTTAGAACCGGTAACAACACTTGTTGTTGGAATGTTGTTTATGCATGAATCCTCTTCTATTTTACAAATTCTAGGGGTTTTTTTATTATT
>JBFWPS010000226.1:0-3572 GCA_050249855.1 Gammaproteobacteria bacterium | reverse complement strand
ACCGGCTTTCGGTTATATGCAGCTTTAATGCGGATATATTCCATCTTAAAATTATTTTCTAATTTACCCATTTTTTTCTCCTATTAATTACTCATTAAAAATTTTTTCTTAACATAAACTATTGATAATGGCCAACTTAAAAATAGCTTCTCTTAGATAATCAATATATGTCCTAAAGAATTTTTTAGTACATATCTGTAGTTAATATCCAACTTAAAGTCACTGATCATCTGAAAACCTGAATGGACTATAGCTAATTCACCTCCGGTAAATAACTCAATCTAGTTCATGCCTAGATATGAGATTTTTTTGATTTCCTATAAGAGCGTATTCAAACTAATTAAAAAGCGACCAACGCTATAATAATTAATAGATCATTGAAAATAAAGTTATTTAAGCTGATTTTATACAAGATTTAGTCAATATTTTGAAGATGCTAAAATTATTGGCAATTCAAACCATGCGTTCCGAAAGCTAGCTGTTATATAATTTTTGATGATGAGATAATAGGAGCGAGACATAAATTTATATATTGATACTGACAACCAAGAAATTTATCCGACCTTTGAAAAAGAGGTCTAAGACCAATTCATGCAAGAACACTTTTGGCATAAACTTTCATTTCCCAGAATGTTCATCATTAAAAAAATCATCGTCAAATAAATAATCAATTTCTCTACGTAAACGTATTTTTTCTAAATGTTCTTCAATCGCGCGTCTAACCTCTAATGAATGACGATCTTTTTTGTTTTTAAGTTCAGAAAGGTCAACAATTTCTTCTATCTCTTCTTCGATCTCTGAAGTAGAATCTGCTTCAGGATCCAGACCATCACGTTCTATTTCGCCATCAGAATCTTCATAATCTATGAAGGATTCTTCCATATCAGAACCTTTAGAATAGCTAGACATATCATGCTCTCCGCACTTAAAATACTGTTTCGTCTTTTTTAGCGTAATTTTTTAAATATCGTGTTGGATCTTCAACACCAACTTCTTTAAAACCATTTCTACGGATCTGACAGGAAGGACAAGAACCACAAGCTTTTCCATCTTCATCAGCTTGGTAACAACTCACACTTAAACTGTAATCTACACCTAATGATAAACCTTTTTGAATCGTTTCTGCTTTTGATAAATCAATTAATGGTGCATACAACTTTATATCATTTCCTTCAAAACTAGTTTTAACAGCATATTTAATTAAATCTTGCCAACGTGCAACATATTCTGGTCTACAATCAGGATAATTAGAATAATCAATCGCACTTGCTCCATAAATAATGCATTCTGCCTCTACACTTTCAGCATAAGCTAAACCATAAGAAATAAATAAAGTATTTCTGGCAGGAACATAGGTAACTGGGATTACATTTTTATCAACTTGTGTAGGTACTTGAATCGTTTTATCTGTTAACGCTGAATGTTGAAATACTTGGACTGGTATAGAAATAATCTGATGCGAAAGTACTTCAAATTTCTTTGCAAATAATTGAGCGGCGTTAATTTCAGCTTGACTACGTTGGCCGTAGTCAAAAGAAAGCATGTGTATTTGATAACCCTCATCTTTTGCAATGGCTAAGCATGTAAGCGAATCTAATCCACCGGAAACTAAAACAACGGCTTGTTTGTTCTTCATGTGTGCCATTATTCCTTATCCAAACTAACAACCATTGGAATACCCATTGGCTGTTTTGTCACTTTCTTTAATAAATTCCAATTAATAGGTTTATTTTGGCCTGCATTTGCTGTTGTGATCACTGCTTTAATAGACATGTACTGTCCCGAGCCATCCACACCACCTGCTTCATTAAATTTAATATCTTTAGTTTGAAGATTGGAATTATTATTTTGTAAATTGTCAACTGCTTTTGAATCATCCAAGGGATGATGGGCTTCTAAATATAACTGTCCCCCACTCCAAGCAGCTTTATAAGGTTCATTAATCACATGCACAGCTGTATTAGTCGGTACGTTTTTAAATAATTCTTCAATATCGTTTGGCAATAAACGTATGCAGCCTGAGCTACTACGTGAACCAACACTATTTAAATCATTCGTACCATGAATTAAATAACCGCGCAATGCGAGTCGTAATGCATAACTACCAAGTGGGTCGTCAGGGCCTGGTAAAATTTGTTTTGCTACGTAAATTCCTTGGTCTGCTAATTTTTTATAAACTGAATTAGGTACTGTCCAAATAGGATTACGAACTTTTTGAAAAACACTGGTTGTACCAATCGGTGTAGACCAGCCTAACTGACCAATTCCAATGGGAAATACATAGACTTTTGATTCATTTGCTGGAAAGTAATAAAGAGATTTTTCTGCTAAGTTAATAACAATACCATCACGCACAGAAGGTAAGATAAATTGTGTCGGTATTAATAGTTCGGTTGACTTGCGAACTTTTGCAAAATTAACTCGAGGATTTGCCGCTAGCAATGCATCATAACCCACATCAAATTGGCGAGCTATCTCGTGTGGATCCTGACCTTTTTCAATTGTAGTTTTTTGTACTTGACCTACAACACCGTTTTCTTGAGTGGGTAAATCAAATGTCAAAGCAAAAGTAGTTCTTGTGATAAAAATTAATAAAATACTAAATATTGTTTTAATAAGACGCATATTCATGGCTAATGATTGATCAATTAAGGGCTAATAATGATGCTATTCTAATGTTAAATTTATAAATATCAAGCAGGTTTTTGAACTATTTACTGTAGGGTGGATTAGGCGCTTTAGCGCCGTAATCCACCATGAGATTTTGGTGCATTATGGGCCTTACAGCCCTAATCCACGTTACAATCTAATAAGGCGAAAGGGTTTAGGGTGATGAAGGATTAACATTAAAATCATTTAGACTTTCGAGTACTTCTTCTGGAAGCTGAAGGTTTTGCCACGTTAGATCTCCTATCAGACCTACCAACACGTGTTGAACGTTCGCCTGATGAACCTTCAAAACTTCTGCGTGTATCGCTTCGACCACGTCTTGGGCCTTCGCCTGATGAACCTTCAAAACTTCTACGCGTATCGCTTCGACCACGTCTTGGGCCTTCACTTGATGAGCTTTGAAAACTTCTGCGTCCATCGCTTCGACCACGTCTTGGGCCTTCACTTGATGAGCCTTCAAAACTTCTGCGTCCATCAGTTCGACCACGTCTTGGGCCTTCGCCTGATGAACCTTCAAAACTTCTGCGTGTATCGCTTCGACCACGTCTTGGGCCTTCACTTGATGAGCCTTCAAAACTCCTGCGTCCATCAGTTCGACCACGTCTTGGGCCTTCACTTGATGAGCCTTCAAAACTCCTGCGTCCATCAGTTCGACCACGTCTTGGGCTTTCACTTGATGAGCCTTCAAAACTTCTGCGTGCATCAGTTCGACCACGTCTTGGGCTTTCACTTGATGAACCTTCAAAACTTCTGCGTCCATCAGTTCGACCACGTCTTGGGCTTTCACTTGATGAACCTTCAAAACATCTGCGTCCATCAGTTCGACCACGTCTTGCGCGTTCACATGATGAACATTCAAAACATCAGCGTCCATCAGTTCGAACACGTCTTGTTCTTTAAAT
>JBFWPS010000225.1:0-3638 GCA_050249855.1 Gammaproteobacteria bacterium | reverse complement strand
TAACTACAATGTAATGGGTGTTGCAAAAGCAAGTTTAGAAGCGAATGTTCGCTATCTTGCTAACAGCTTAGGCCCTCGCGGTATTCGTGTTAATGCGATTTCAGCAGGCCCTATTCGTACTTTAGCAGCATCTGGTATTAAAGATTTTCGTAAAATATTATCTCGTAATGAACAAATAACGCCGCTTCGCAAAAATATCAGTACCGAAGATGTAGGCAATACCGCTGCATTTTTATGTTCTGATTGGGCTTCAGGTATTACCGGCGAAGTGATTCATGTTGATTCAGGATTTCATATCACTGCATTGATGTTTGATGAGTAGGAACCAAAACTCTCTCTCCCCTTCAGGGCGAGAAAAAGATTTTGACTCCCTCTCCCCCACATTGTGGGGGGTGTGGTTTGGGGTGGGGGGGTAGAATGCTATATCTTCAGATCTGTCCCCCATTAACGGGTGATGAAGGCATTGGAAACTTCTCAAGCTCAGGTACTGCTTTTAAAAGCGCTGCTTGAAAAACTTGATTGTTATCTTTAAATTCTTTTAAGCGTAAGCTAATAATATCAATAAAATAATTTAACGCATTGGTCAGCACTGTTTGCACATCTTCAAATGGTTCATCTTTTAAATCCTCACACTTTCTTTCATTAGCAATTTTTTCTCGAATAGCCTGAATAATTTTCAGAGCATCATTAAAAAATTCTTTTTGTTTGTTTAAATGTTTTCGAACATCAAAGTCTCTAATAGAGCCCGTCACTAATAGAAAGTAGTGTAATAAACCTAACTGCTCACGCAAAAAGGCTCCAAGCTTTCTAGGATCATCGATTTTGTCATACAATTCCATTAATCGATTAATTTCCATAAGATCGCATATCGGTTTATCAGTAAAATGGTCAACTAAAGTTGTGTTTATGCCCCATTGTGAAAATAAAGTGCCTGCAGTTAACATTTAGAAAGTCCTCTACGGTTCTTACAAAAAACTGCGCTTATTCTAACAGGTTCTATACTTACTATATACAATATTTACTAAAAAAAGTCAGATCTTCTCCTTTTTGGTGTTTTTTTAGGTGTTTAAAAATGTTGAATAACGACTCATTTGAAGAGAAGCGCAAACTAGGCGAAGGTTCATATGCCATCGTTAGTCTTTGCCATTACATACCTCCTTCAACAGGCCAAGCAGATAGAAAGTCTTGAATCGTAGCTTTTTACTTCAGACTTTAATTTTCGAGTAAAAACAACGCAATCGGTATATGTTTTTTAAAATATATAAAATCATGGTCAACTGTATAGATAGGCATATTATGTTTGTGGCTTAAAGTGCAGATTAAAAAATCGATTGATGAACCTTGTATCCCCTTCTTTCTCAAAGTATTTGAAAGTTCTGCTGCATGCTCATAATCCTCAGTGACGATTGGTAAATCTGGAAAAGCCGTTAGTTTTTTTTGCAATAAATTAAATTGTTCTACATGCTGTATCCCAGATAAAATTTCTTGGCGAATAGGGCCTATTAGTTGTACCCTTTGATCCATGATTAAATCTGATAATCTTGAGACATGTTCGTTATTTTGATTTTCTGTTCTTCTAAAAGCTAAAGACCAAATACAGGTATCAACGATAATCTTCATTTATTTCTTCTTGCGTTCGCTTTTATAGTCATAATGTGGATCATAATCCACAGAACCAAAAAGTTCTCGAATAGACAGTTGTTCGTGATGTGCTATGTATTCAATCAGTGCGGTAGTCACTGCAGCCTTTTTTGTTCGATGATGTCCAATTTGTACAGCTTTGTTTATCAAATTATCATCAATAGCTAGATTTGTTGACATATTAAAACTCCTTACACATTTTGTTACACATAATTATATGTATTTATGTGTAAAAATGCAAATGCTAACCAAACAAACTCACATCGCCTTTTCCAAAACGAAGCACTTTGGGATGTTCGTCAACTAGCTCAATGACCGAAGTTTCTTCAACACCACAATAACCACCATCAATAATCAAATCGACGCGCTTACCTAATAATTCTCGCATTGCCTCAGGTTCAATCATTGGAAGTGGTTGATCAGGTAAAATTAAAGTGGTGCTCATCAGGGGTGCTTCTAATGCTTCAAGCAAAGCTTGAGTAATAACATGATCCGGTACTCTTAAACCAATTGTTTTACGTTTAGGATGTTGTAAACGACGTGGTACTTCTCTGGTTGCAGGTAAAATAAAAGTATAAGGCCCTGGCGTAAATGCTTTTAGTATACGAAAAGTTGCATTCGTTACTCGTGCGTAAGTGGCAAGTTCTGATAAATCACGACACATGAGTGTAAAATGATGATCATCACTTAAGCCTCGAATTTGGCGAATTCGCTTCATCGGTTCTTTTTCACCGACTGCACAACCAATCCCATAAGCAGAATCAGTAGGATAAACCACAACTCCTTCATTACGGATAATCATAACCGCCTCATTCAGCAAATGCGGCTGAGGGTTTTCAGGATGTATACGAAAAAACTGACTCATAATTAACCTTTTTAGTTTGCGAAGTTTAGGCAATAAGATATAATAATTGTTTTGTTTGATGAGATAAAGATGTGTTGATTATTTACCTCTCGTTTTTATAAATGATAGTGTCGCGTAAACTTCTTCTCCGGCAGTAAGCTGGAGAGTGAAAAAAAGAATTGTAGGGTGGATTAGGCGCTTTCGCGCCGTAATCCGCCATGATGTTTTTGTGGATTACGGGCCTGACAGCCCTAATCCACCCTACAACGTGAGAGAGTTAAATACACAACCGCTTGGTGGGCACGCGCTCTATAATGAATTTGTGAATTTATACGCGCAGAATACGCGCTTTGCCCACCCTACCAAGGAGCCTAGATGAAACTACTATTTGATTTCTTTCCCATTTTAATCTTTTTCATCGCCTATAAATTTCTCGGCATATACACTGCTACTGCTCTATTCATCGTCGCAAGTGCCTTACAAATCGGCTATTACTGGTTGCGTCATCGTCGTGTAGAAAAAACACACATCATTACTTTTATAGTGGGTGTTATTTTTGGCGGGGCTACATTAGGTTTTCATAATGATTTATTTATTAAATGGAAACCGACTGTAATCTATTGGTTATTAGCTTTAGTCTTTTTAGCCACCCAATGGTTTAGTAAAAAATCTCTATTACAAAACATGATGGAATCTAATATTAATTTGCCTGAAACAGTTTGGTCTAAGTTAAATTTAAGTTGGGTTTTATTTTTTATTTCTTTAGGGAGCATCAATTTATACGTGGTTTATCACTATAGTACCGATGCATGGGTGAATTTTAAATTATTTGGTTTATTGGGTTTGACACTGGCTTTTACAATTATTCAAGGTGTTCTTTTAAGCAAACATTTAAAATCGGATGAATAGATAAAATTTATACCCCCTCACACCAACCCTCTCCCCCTAAAGGGGGAGAGGGTTGGGGTGAGGGGGCATGAAACAATAGGATCATATTATGAATAATCGAGTTGAAAAAATACGTGAACAATTAACAAAAACTTTTAACCCACACCATTTAGAAGTCATTGATGATAGTGCCGATCATATTGGTCATCATTCTTATGATGCGGGCGGTCATTTTACCGTAATTATTAGCGCATCAGAACTTGAA
>JBFWPS010000224.1:0-3676 GCA_050249855.1 Gammaproteobacteria bacterium | reverse complement strand
TTCCGATCTCGCCTCAACACAAGGTAAGAAGTTATCAGAATTAAAAAACGCGTGTGTATATCACCGTCTAGCCAAGGATTTTTTTCATCAAATGAAAGAAGAAGTATCTCCACGATATGTACAAATGCTTTTATCATATGCTGAAACCTTATTTAAAATAAATTTTATTGTTAAAAAGATTGATAATAATGAAGATACAGAAAATTTGGCTCAAATATTAGAAATAGTAAGGCAAAAAATCGATTTTTTTAGATTAAAAACAAAAGCTTATCTCCTTGCCTGGTATAATATGCTACAAGCTAGAATTTCTTATGAAAGAAGAACATATAAAATCGCGATGGATCTTGTTTCTAGAGCTGTGGAGATCTATGAAGATCTATTTAAAGAAAATGTCACACAACATGATTTAATTGAAGCTTATTTATTAAAGGGACGTATATATTATTTTTGTGGAGAGTACACAATCGCATATGATGCATTTTCAATGGGCATTAAAGCGTGCAAAAAATGTATGTACTCACAAGATGAAAATGCTCGAGCAATGAAGAAAAATATTTACTTGGATTTTCATGTGCGTGAACTAGAGCTTATGTTTTATAGTTATAATAATTCGTTTTGGAATCATTATAACGATGAGAAAAATTATCATCTATTTATTTCTGAGTATTGTCTAAAAGAAACCGATAAATATTTTCAAACAAAATATATTCGTTTAATAGAAGCAGAACTGTCTTGTGGAGATGAAAATAAGGAAAAAAATGCAGTTGAGCGATTGGTTAAACTTGAGCAATTCTTGATTGAGCATCAAGATTTTTTAGCACCTTTAGAATATTTAAAATTTTTACACGCAAAAGCTTATCAAGCACTACGCATGGCTAAATCAAGACAAGAAAAACGAGAAAGCTTTGCATTAGAAGCGATTGAATTTTATAAAAAAGCAAATAAATTTATAGAAAACAATGATTTTCAGATACGTTATAAAGTTTATAAAAGTATTAATAATCGTATGATGGCTTATATTTACTTAAATTTAGAAAATTATTCGTTAGCAAAAGAATCCATATTATCAGCTATTGAAGATTTAACAGAAGTATACTCAGAGAAGCATATTTTTTATAAGCATCCAAAATTTGCTGAAACTTTATTTATAGCCGTGATGTTATTATGTAAAATGCCACCTTCACTTGAGCGTGAACGTGTAATTAGTAATACTTT
Organism: Gammaproteobacteria bacterium; assembly: GCA_050249855.1. Taxonomy (GTDB): domain Bacteria; phylum Pseudomonadota; class Gammaproteobacteria; order JBGSLN01; family JBGSLN01; genus JBFWPS01. Next base: position 2,461 of record JBFWPS010000224.1, on the reverse strand, counting down.
GACCTTTATTGCCTCTGTTTTTATCAATAATATGACTGATTTAAAGAATATTCAAAAAATCTGGTTAAATAGTGCATTTTTCCCAAACGATTTTTCTTCATTAAGCGATAGATTATCAAAAATTGAGTTGTCTGTACCGATTCTTAACCCATTTGATATTATCAGAGAATTAGAAGAGCATTTACATAAACCAAATACTTCTTCAAATTCATCAAGTGTAGCTGTTGCAAACCGTCTTTTACAAGCAATCTTACATGAATTACTTGAGCTGAATGCTGCATTCGTCTATGAAGTATTATATAAGATATTACTCTTAAACAACTTTGATGATAAGTTTGGTATTCCTATTGCATTATTAGCAAATCAGACGTCTAGCCAGTTTTCAAATGATAATGTTAGGTCAATCATTGAGGTGTTAATCAGTAAAGGGATAGGATATTACAATCCAGTTAAATCTGCTTTGATTGTTACTAATCAAAAACACTGTGCTAGTTTAACTAATGAATTAAATCATTATCTTGGAGGTTCTGACAAGGAAAAAATATATTTAGGTTTATTAGTCATGTTGAGTGAAAATTTTAAATATGATGAAAAATCAGTTAAAAATGAAAAAATGTTTAGTACGGCGTGCTCTTTTGCCGTAGAGAATTTTGTAGAAAATTTATCAAAACATAAAGATTTGATAAGCAATACAACTTACAAAGAATCAACACTTAAATTGATGTTAACATTTGGTCGGTTTCTTTTATTCAACCGTGTAGATTGTAAAAAGGCCGTGGAATCTTTCAAAAAACTCTTAAATTTAGTTGAAGATATGAGAGAGAGGGATAATTGGAATCCTCAAACAGCATTGATTTATCAAATACAAGCACATCTTTTTATGGGGAAGGCTCATTATCGTCTTAGCGAGTACGCTAAAACGAAAGAATATTATGATATAACATCTGATTTGATTAAGACAGCGTTAACCAAGCTACCTAAAGATATAATTAATGATACTTTGAATCCACTTTATACGCGCCTTTTTCGTTATTTTGGTGCATATTACCGTGTATTGAGTGATGAATCAAATGCTGTTAAGTATTTTACTAAGGCTTTTGAGCTAGAATCAAATAACCATATGAAATTGTTATATCATGCGGAAATTCTTGTGACAGAATTTTTGTCTACAAATTATAAATTAAAAATATTGACTGAGTTGAAAAATATAATCGAAGCAATAGAAACTATGCCTGAAACGTTTTCTTATGATTCAGTTATTTACTCTAGATATGCTGCGATTTTACTAGAAACACGCGATTTAGTTAATGCTGAAAAATATCTTGATAAAGCTAAAATTATTTTAAATGACTTTGTGGCATGTGAGAATGAAATGCATCCTGAATATGCAAAACTGATAAACATGTATGGTTCAATATGGTTAGCTAAAAATAAATTTAATCCAGCTAAAATTTGTTATGAAAAAGCTCTGGATATTTATCAATATTATTTTAATAGATCTAATTATTCTATCATACGTATTCTCTACAATTTATTTAGATATTATTCTCTATTTAACAATATATCACAGACGAGACATTATGCTAGCCGTGTCGAAAAATTTTTTAAAGATACCTTTACTGAAGATGTTTGTAAATCATCACGAATGTTGTTATCTTGCTACAATGATTTAGCTGAAGTATATCGTTACCACAGTCAGTTTGATTTAGCCTTAGATTATTATAATGAAGCAGATATAATTAATAATAAAATCGGTTCTAAATCTGTCTCTGCTATGATTTACAACAATCAAGGCGAAATCCATCTCGCTAAAGCGCATTATGTGGATGCAAAAAAATGTTTTGATAAGGCGTTAAGTTTTTTTAATAATTATCCTGATCTTCATCATCCACAGATAATTGAAATACAAACCAAACAATTAGAGATTAATTATCGTCAAGATGGGATGTATTTTGATAGTATAGAAAAAGTGAGAAATTTTTTAAAAATCGTTAAAAATGGTCATAAGAATTTTGAATTCCCATTGATACAAAATGCATATCTTTTACAATTAATAGGTGAGTTATATTATGATCTAGGTCATCCATATGCAGCGAGAATGAGTCTATTAGACGCCAAAAATCTACTAGAATCTACTGTAACCTCAGAGCATACAACAGATGAAATTACGCCACATCCTGATTTAGTACCAGTTTATATTGGTTTAACTCGTGTGTTTTTAGTTCAAGGTAATTTAAATGACGCAAATACATATGCTCAAGCCGCGTTTAAATTGGCGCTGAAAAATAACAGTGGGCCACAGGGACAATTTATCGGAGATACTTATTTTAATTTAGCAAGACTAGCTTATTTTAACTTAAATTTAGATGAGGCTGTCCTGCATGCAAAAAATGCAAAAGAAATTTATCAAAAATTATTTCATTAAAAACACCCCTTGTTAGCACGTAACTTGACTTTTTTA
>JBFWPS010000223.1:0-3714 GCA_050249855.1 Gammaproteobacteria bacterium | reverse complement strand
CCCAGATGCAGCTAAAGCATGTAAGCCAAACCATGTCGAAGCAAAACTTTCTCGATGGAAATTATAGGCCACTTTATTTTGAGGATATTGGATTGGTCTGTTTGGAAATCTTTGAATAGCTGATCATAATAAGCTTTAGATACAACAGGGTCAGCAAGAATTGTTACATCCATCAAAGCATTATAAGTAACAACATCAATTAAATTTAATTTCTGTGCCTCATCAAAAGCCTTATGTGATTCTTCAAATTGACCTACCTGCCCTGCGGCAATGATATAATTACTATAAGTCACTACATTTGCTAACATTAATTGTTTTACTTCATTAAAAGCTGCCTGGGCTTCTGCAAATTGAAACCTATTCCCTGCAGCAGTGATGTAAGCACTATAAGTCACTACATTTGCTAACATTAATCGTTTTGCTTCATCAAAAGCTGCTTGTGCTGCTTCAAAATGACCAGTATTTCCTGCCGCCATGATGTAACTACTGTAAGTTACCTTATCCGCTAAATTTAATTCTTTTATTTCATCAAAAGCTTTTTGTGCCTCTTGAAATTGACCGGCTTGCCCTGCGGCAGTGATATAAGCATTATAAGTAACTTCATTCACTAATTTTAATTTTTTTGAATCACTAAAAGCTGTTTGCACTTGATAAAATTGACCGGCACGCCCTGCCGTCGTGATGTAACTACTATAAGTAAACACATCTGCTAATTTTTTATTTTTTGCAGCACAAAAGGCTTCTTTTGCTTCAAAAAATTGACCTGCATACCCTGCAGAAGCAATGTAACTATTATAAGTTACTACTGTCGCTAAATTTGAGCTCACCAGGAGTTCAAAAATACATTTCACCAACCCAAATTCATCTTTTAATTTATTTATTAATTGGTTACAAACAAACGTGTTGATCGCAAATGGTTGTGCACTGAGAATTAATGAAATAATGTCTTGTATATTTCTCTTGGATTTAATCTTTGCACCTAATGCTTTAGCAGCATTTGAATTAGATCGCTCTTTCAATCCAATTTCAATCGCAGTTATAAAAGATTGCTTTTGTTGTTCAGTTATAAGATATTTACTGCTTGAATGATAAGTAGGTGTATTATTACTAGGGTTCATGACATTTTCCTATTGTTTAACTTCATGTCGATCTGGAAACCATCTATCTTTGATTATTCAAACATTATATTGGTTGCTTCTTCTGTAGGTATAGCCTGATGACTTTTAAATAATTTAGATCTTGGATTATTGATTTTTGCTCAATAATTGTACTTATCGTAAGTTGATTAAACCCGAAAAGTAAAATTATGTCAAATAATATCAAAGTTAATATAGTTTGTACAATAAATGCAAAATATAACTACATCAAAGGTTGATAACGCAGAAATGGGGTCACATCTTGAATCATAGCTTTTTTCACGTTTTGGGGCTCAGGTTGTAATAGTTATGAGAACCTGAGCCCCAAAACGTGAAAAAAGCTATGATTCAAGATGTGACCCCATAGTTCTTTTGCGATATTCTTTGGCCATGAAAAAATTACTATGGTCCATTCTGATATCACTTTTTTTAACCTCTAGGGGATTTTCTGGAGCGAATTCTTGTGGTGGTGATGGTGCCCTGCTTTCTTTATTAAATCGACCAACATTTCAAGACAGCGCTTGTACGGTGCCCAGTAATCATCTGATGCTTGAAATGGGCTATGCCAATCAGCTTTTAAATGGGAATGCAGGTCATGGTTATGACTTTCATAGCAATGACGACTGCTTTTTAAAATAAATTCATCAAGCTGTTAATTTTAGAAAATAACTTTCGCAAACAGGTATTTTGTTGTTAGTTTCTGAAGGTTTTTCAAAACTCAACCTGGTCAAATGAGTAATTTTTTCTTCCACTCTACTTAATTCTTCATTAAGGTCTTTCGTATTATCATGCTGTAATCGGGTTGACATTAACTCAGAAGCTCTTGCACTTGTCGTTTTCACTTGTGCATGTAACTTAGCTAAACCTGGATCTTCAAATGTCACATCAGCAGTACCAAGATCTTCATGTGATAAAGCTTTATAATAATCACTGCATTTTAATCTACTTGATCTTCTTTTCATCCGACCTTTATACCAAGTGAGTAAGTTATAACGTTCAATCTCTGCAGCATAAGCGCCAAAAAGCCAATTTAATCCATATTGTAAACGAGAAGGTTTTACAGGCTGAAATGTGTTAGCAAAGGCATCCATCTCATCGATCAGAGCTTTTTGTTCTTGTCTTTTTTCCCAAGTTCTAACCTTCGTCGCACTACAAACAAAACCCTCAGGCATTTCAAAAGGCTTATTTTTTGTGATTTGATATACTACAGCTATTTTAAATTGGAACTCATCACGTAAGTTACGCGGAATAACTTGTGCCATTTTTCGTTGTTCTTCTTGATGAACCGTTTCAAAAGCACTGTAAAAAAGGGTAGTTAACAAAACTGCATTTGCTTCAAATACATCTTGCGCTAACATCTTTATCGAAGCCATAGTTTGAGATCTAATAGAAAGGTCGCTGGCAAAAATACTTAAATCTTCTTTTCCAAATAATCTATTTTTAAATGCGGTTACAGCTGTTTGAAATTCCTCTTGTGCTGCATCACATCGCACTTGTTCTAATCTATGTATTTCTATTTTTAAATTCAGTAATTTTTTGCGCGCTAATAAATACTCTAATTCTATCTTTTCTTTATTTTGTGCATCAGCACTATTTAGTTTATCTTGAAGTAGTGCAGTGATAAGTTCTAAACCTCTCATTTCCAAAAGCCTTCGGGAAGCTCTATGATTTTCGGTATATGGTAAACATTGCTCTACTTCAAGCATCCTATCCATTATCTTTTCTAAACATAATAACTGCAGTTGCGTTTTAAGTTTAATTCCATTTTCTTCTGCTCCAACTAATGTTAATAGCTTTTTATTTCTCGTTTGTTTTAAATGAACGAGAATTTTGTTAACTGCTTCATCAACTAATGCCACTGCATTTTGATGTTCAGATAATTTTTCTACAAGTAAATCTAATTCACTCAGTATTGCAGAATAATTTGTTCGATAATATTTTGATTTTTGAGCCCATTTTTCAATATGAGTTCTAAATTCATCTAAATTAAATTCGCCTAATGGTTGATTTTGCTTAGCTACAGCTTTTTGGAAAGTTTCTTGAGATGCAAGTTGACTTTGTTCCCATTCAAGTTTTCTAATTTTTCTCTCTAAACCTTGTATTTGGTGATGCATTTCCCGTGCTTCTCTAAAACATGTTCCTGGTAACATAGAATAGCGATTCGCAAACTCTAAACGTGCAACACGCTTTGCTTCTAATTCAGATTTTTCATTCATGCATTGATGAATCGTTTCAGCCAGTGCTAGTTGTTTCTTTTTCAATGTTCCTAGCATTCTAGCTTGCTTTTTAGTCAGTTGTTCAACTCGAATTGCTTGACCACCCATATCACACCTATCATTTACATGTTACACTTCCAAAAAATTGTAACATTTTGTAATATATAACTCAAGTGTTTTTTTATTTTACAAAATGCTAAAATCCTAAAAATTTTTTTAGGATTTTAAAAACAAAGCCGTCATTTATATATTAAATTCGCCTGAAATAGGGTGTCTTGTTAAACTTGATCGGCTTTAACAAGGCGGATGGAGGGACCGGTCGTCATTAGAGGAACAAGCCTCGTCTCGCAGTCATGGTCCTC
>JBFWPS010000222.1:0-3762 GCA_050249855.1 Gammaproteobacteria bacterium | reverse complement strand
TTATCGTTATTTCTAGCAAAATAGTAAATTTTCAAGGAAATGAATGCATTAAGAATGTAGTGACTGGGAAAAACTAAGATTATTATATTTTTCAATGACTTACATTATAAATTTCTCAAACTCAGGAGATGTATTTGGCCAGACGCTTACTTTTCAATGACTTACATTATAAATTTCTCAAACTCAGGAAAAGAATTACCCACACATCAGGAGCGGATACTAAAAATTAAGTGAACAAACTATCTGATGCGTTTCCGCAAACGCTTACAGTTCGATTGACGATGGCTCCATTGATGAATGGTAGAGGTCGCTATCCCTGTTTGTTGAGCATATTCATTAATACTCAAGCCACTTGCTTTCCAATTATCACAATGTTGTTTGCGTTCAATGGCTGTATATTTAGTTGTAGTTCTTGAGAGATTATCATTTAATTTTAAAAACGGTGATAAATTTTTCATTTTGCTTACTCCTAGAGGTTAATAAATAACATCAACAAGTTAAGCAGATATTTTTAAGAAATTTTAGGTGGGATTTTTAGGTGCTTACCTTCTTCGGGTAAAAATTGGAATAGAAAATGAAGTACTTCTTTTCTACGCGTATCGAGAAAATGTCCACCGCTTATGTCTAGTGGTGCGCCATCAACTTCCTTTGAACGACACAAACCACCCACTTCATCTTCTTTTTCTAATACTAAGATTTGATTACGGGGAACACCAGAATGGATAAGTGCAAGTGCTAATGCAAGGCCACTAGGGCCTGCACCTAAGATTAAATATTGATACATAACGAATGTATCCCTATTTCAATGAAGTGTTTTAGGCAGCCTCATCTTGAATGAGCTGAACAATCGCCATAGGCGCATTATCACCCGCTCTGAAACCACACTTGATCACACGTAAATAACCACCAGGACGTGCTTGGTAACGAGGACCTATTGCATTGAATAGCTTAGTAACCATGTCACGGTCGCGTAAACGGGAAAAAGCAAGACGTCGGTTAGCAACGCTATCAATTTTAGCTAAAGTAATCATTGGTTCTATCCAACGACGTAATTCTTTTGCCTTTGGCAAAGTTGTTTTAATCAACTCATGCTTGATCAACGAGTTCATCATATTACTAAACATAGCTTTACGATGACTACTTGTACGATTTAATTTTCGACCTGCTTTTCGGTGACGCATAACTCTTTCCTATCCAAAATTAGAGACTATCTTTCAAACTCGCTGGCGGCCAATTAGGAACTTTCATTCCAAGCGACAACGAATGTGATGCCAATACATTTTTTATTTCTGTTAATGATTTTTTACCTAAGTTCGGTGTTTTTAACAAATCGCTTTCAGTACGTTGTACTAAATCGCCAATGAACATAATATTTTCTGCTTTTAAACAATTAGCAGATCGCACGGTTAATTCTAGATCGTCAACTGGACGCATTAATATAGGTTCAATATCTGGTTCTCGTGGTTCTTTTTCTTCGAGTTTTTCATCTCTCAAATCAACGAATGCGGCTAATTGATATTGTAAAATAGTAGCTGCACGTCTAATGGCTTCTTCAGGATCAATGGTGCCATTCGTTTCTATATCAAGTACCAATTTATCTAAGTCAGTGCGTTGCTCTACACGCGCACTTTCAACTGAATAAGAAACTTTAAGTACAGGGCTAAAAGATGCATCTAAGTATAATGTGCTAACCAAATGTCGATTGTCTTCATCAAAATAACGTGAAGCAACTGGTACATAACCACGGCCACGTAGAATTTTAATGGACATTTTCACATCGGCTGTTTCGTCTAATGTTGCAATCACATGATCTGGATTCACTAATTCTACACTAGATGGCAATTCAAAATCAGCACCTGTTAAAACACCTGAACCTGTCTTGTGAACATGTAAAGTAATTTCATCTTTCTCATGCAAACGAAAAGCTAAACCTTTTAAGTTTAACAAGATTTCAATCACGTCTTCTTTAACACCATTAATCGTTGAATATTCATGTAATATTCCATCGATTTTAGCTTCAACAATCGCGCAACCAGGCATGGAAGACAAAAGAATACGACGAAGTGCGTTACCTAATGTATGACCAAAACCACGTTCAAATGGTTCTAAAACAATACGTGAATTATAACCTTCCATCTTTTGAACTTGGATGTTTTTGGGTGTAAGTAGTTGACCTAAATTGAAGTTTTGTGACATGTGCTCATTTCCTAAGAACCTGCGGCGAACCACAGGATTTTTTCGTCAATTATTACTTAGAATACAACTCAACAATCCGCTGAACATCATATTCAGGCGGTAAATCATTTCTTTCGGGGATTGCATTAAAAACCCCTTTTAAAGCTTTCAAATCAACCGTAATCCACTCAACTGGTTTTCTTTGATTAGATAAATCTACAGCAGCTTTAATTCGTAATTGTCCTTTAGATTTTTCACGTACTTCTACTGCGTCACCAGGTTGTACTTGATAAGAAGGAATATTAACAACCTGTCCATTCACTAAAACACATTTATGTGTTACTAGCTGTCTTGCTTCAGGACGTGTACTCGCAAATCCCATCCGATAAACAACGTTATCTAAACGGCACTCTAAAAATTGTAATAAAATCTCACCTGTGTCACCCATTGCATGTGACGCTTTGTGATAATAATTACGAAATTGACGCTCTAACACACCATAAACACGCTTTAACATTTGCTTTGCTCTAAGCTGTTTTGCATAGTCTGTTAAACGAGCTTTCTTTGCGCCATGCTGACCAGGTAAATTAGCTAACTTACACTTTGAATCAAGTGCTTTAACACCACTTTTTAAACCTAAATCAATGCCTTCGCGTCTTGATAATTTGCAAGAAGGACCTAAATATCTAGCCATTAATTAATAAACTCCTATAACAATATTATTTTTACACTCTACGTCTTTTACGTTGACGACAACCATTATGTGCAATACCCGTATCATCTCTAGCAAGCTTTGCTTTCCAATCTGGACAACCAATTAATACTCTTGCTGCAGTATCTCGTCCTTGACCCGGGCCTTTCACAATAATAGTAATAACCTTAATATTAAATTCTTTTGCTAACGTTGTTGCTTTCTCTGCAACTAAAGTACCTGCATGGGGTGTTCCTTTACGCGAACCTTTCAGCCCACATGTACCTGCAGAAGCCCAACATAATGGATCACCTTGGTCATCTGTAATAGTTACAATCGTGTTATTAAAACGCGCTTGTACATAAGCCTTTGCTTCCGTTACTTCTTTACGTTTCTTTGCTTTTGTTGCCATAATTCATTAAGCCTTCTTAATTGCTTTGCGTTTACCTTTACGGGTACGCGCATTCGTACGTGTTCTTTGCTTTAATGGTAAACCACGACGATGACGTAAACCTTGATAGGAGCCAATGTCCATCTTCCGTTTAATGTTCATCGCAACAGCACGACGTAGTTCACCTTCGACGGTAAATTTAGCCACCTCTGTACGTAGTGATTCTAATTGAGCTTCTGTTAAATCGCCCGCTTTTACATTAAATGCAATTTTTGCTAACCCACAAACTTTATTAGCAGTTGCACGACCAACCCCGTGAATTGCAGTTAATGCTATATTTATGTGCTTTTTGACCGGAAGATTTACACCGGCTATTCTTGCTTCCATATTTTTTCACCTAAATCAAACTTTATTTTTAAAAAAAGTGCATTAGCATAGTACGAATTACATAACAAATCAAGCGTTAAGACAAATCTTAACCTTGCCTTTGATTATGTCTTTTTTC
>JBFWPS010000221.1:0-3790 GCA_050249855.1 Gammaproteobacteria bacterium | reverse complement strand
TGTTTCTACAACGCAAACCTCAACAGATTGTTTTAGAGAGGCTCTCTTAGAATTTTTTACGTGAGAGTAGCTACCGTTATACTATTGCCGCTTGACAGGAACCTTCTAATGGGTGCCCACCCTACAAATATTATACGTATTTGCGTTTACGATAAATGTAGGATGGGCAAAGCGCGTGTGCATCGAGTATGAATTTACAAAAAGTTATGTAGAGCGTGCCCACCAAACGGCTAAAATTAATAATATTTTCTTACGATTTAAAGTTCGGATCAATTGCATTCAACGCTTCTAATAAATGATAAGCTTCCAAAACGGGATAATCGGACAGTATTTTTGTGTCGTAATCGATATTGGCATTGTTGTTTTTCTTCGATCCATTTGGATTCGCTAAATGACCTGCTAAATCACTTTCTTTGTAGTTTTCTAATAAATCCATATTACTTTTTGTATTTCCTAGACTAACATCTTTAACAACAATATTAGGTTTGATACCTTGTGCTTGGATCGATCTGCCAGAAGGCGTGTAGTAAAGTGCGGTTGTAATTTTAAGCGCGCTATCGCTATTGAGTGGATAAACAGTTTGAACTGAACCTTTACCAAAAGAAGATTCACCGATAATAATAGCACGTTTATCATCTTGTAAAGCACCTGCAACAATTTCTGCAGCAGAAGCAGAACCACCGTTTATAATCACGACCATAGGCGCACCATTTAGGATATCACCCGGCGTTGCCTTTTCAACAGTATTCGCATCGATTGAGCGACCTTTGGTAGAAACAATGATTTGTTTGCTATCAATGAAATCGTCAGCAATTGCTATGGCAGAATCTAATAAACCACCAGGGTTATTTCGTAAATCTAAAATTAATCCTTTTAATGGACTTTTAGCTTGTGTTGTTAGTTGTTTAACTGCGTCTTGTATTTCTTTCGCAGAAGTTTCTTGGAAGCTCGCTAATCGTATATAACCATAATTACCAGGTAATAATTCCGACTTCACGCTTTTGATGCTAATTGTGCCACGTGTGACATGAATCGTGAGTGGTTTATCAGCGCCTTTTCTTAGAATGGTAAGTGTTACCATAGAACCTGCCGGTCCTTTCATTTTAGCAACAGCATCGTTTAAACTTAAGTTTTCTACAGGCGTATTATCTATATTAATAATGAGGTCACCTGCTTTGACACCAGCTTTTTGGGCGGGTGAATCATCTAAAGGTGTTATGACTCTCAATAAACCATTGTCAATCGTTACTTCAAGACCAATGCCAGAAAAAGCCCCTTCTGTTGTTTCTGTTAAATCTTCTAGCTGTTTAGGATCTAGGTATTCAGAATGAGGGTCTAGGCCTGAAACCATTCCATGTAGAGCAAGATCAATTAATTTTTGATCGCTAACAGGGACTACATAATTACTTTTGATTTCCTCGATTGCATCCTGGAAACGTTGCATCTGATCGGTGTAATTTTCCTCGGTGGGAAGGTTTTGGTTGGGTTGGAATTCTGTTTTGTCTGCAACGGCAAGGCTTGAAACTGTAACAATGCCCCCGATGATGATACCAATAACAGCCGCAACGATATTTATTTTTGTTATTTTCATTCTAAATTAACCTTCTAACTTTCTTATCCTCGACACCATTGTTCTGGGTTTAAGGGTTGTCCGTTTTGTCTTAATTGAAAGTATAGCCCAGATTGATTATTACCACCACTTTGACCAACGTAAGCGATAATATCACCTGCGTTGACAAAAGCCCCATTGGCTTTATTAAGGCTATGATTATGGCCATATAAGGACATGAAACCATGGCCATGATCAATAATCAATAATAATCCTAAGCCACGTAACCAATCAGCAAAAACAACTTTTCCGGGATAAATTGCATGAATAGCTTGGCCTGCAGGGGCTTGAATAAAAACACTATTAGCAGCCATATTGGTATCCGGAATCAAGGAACCAAAATGTTGTGTAAGCCTGCCTTGAGTAGGCCATAAAAGCTTGCCTCGTAATTTGCTAATGCTGCCAGAAGGCTGTGAAAAACTAAAAGAAGTCACCTTTAAACGTTTAATTAATTGTTCAAGAGCACGTTTATTAGCGATGAGCTCTTGAAGTTTTTGTGATTTAGTCGTAATAGAATTTTCTACTGAAGATAAAATAGCTTTTCGCTCTATTAACTTTTGAGATAGTTTGTGTTGATCTTTTTGTTGTTGTGCTTCTAACGATTGTAATTCAATTGTATGATTGCGAATATCAAACTGTGTGTTTTTAATTTCAGATATTGTTTGATCAAGCTGTTTTATGATTTTTAGGTGTGCTTGATCGATGTATTTATAATAAACTAACATGCGATTAAGTTTGTCTGGTGTGTCTGGGTTTAAAAGTAATTTTAAATAATCATGATGACCGAGCATATAGGCAGTTTTAATGTTTTGTAATAAAGCAGTTTTACGTTGATTTAATAATGCTTCTTGTTCTAGTTGTTTTTCAAGTAAACTTTTTAGTGATGTACTTTGTTTTTTAAGCTGTATATCTGTGTTAATGATTGCTTGGCTAATATGACTAATTGAAATCTCAGTATTTCGTAAGTCTTTTTGTAGGCTTGTTTGTTTATCACGATCTTTGTTTATCGATTTTTGCAATCCTTTAATTTGTTGAGAAACATTATGAAGTTCATTCGTTTTTGAATTAATTTTGTTGCCGTGTTCATTTGCAAAACCTACGCAGCAAAATAAAAAGGAAGTTGTGATAATCAATAATTTTTTTATCGGCATAAAAAACTCAAGTTAATTTTAATAAAATTTGTCCAGTCATTTCTTTGGGTATGGGTAAGCCCATTAAATACAATATGGTTGGCGCAACATCAGATAAAGTACCTGTTTTCATCGTGGTTACAGCAGTTCGACCTACATATATAAATGGAACCGGTTGAATTGTGTGAGCAGTATGTGCTTGATGTGTTTTTTCGTCAAACATCATCTCAGCATTTCCATGATCTGCAGTAATAATTGCTTCTCCACCATAAGTATTTAATGCATTTACAATTTTACCTAAACATTGATCGATAACTTCGATTGCTTCTACAGTCGCTTTAAAATTACCAGAATGACCAACCATATCAGCATTTGCAAAGTTGCAAATAATCAGTGAATATTTTCTTGACTCTATTCCTAAAACTACTTGTTCTGCAACTTCATATGCAGACATTGCAGGTAATAGATCGTAAGTGGCAACTTTAGGAGATGGAACTAAAACTCGCTCCTCACCTGGGAAAGGTTTTTCAATACCACCATTAAAAAAGAAAGTTACATGAGCATATTTTTCTGTTTCAGCAACACGTAATTGTTTCATTCCTTGTTCAGAAATACATTGTGCTAGAATATGACTTAAACGTTCCGGTGGAAATGCAACGGATACAGAAAAATTATCAGCATATTCAGTTAAAGTGACAAATTGTGAGAGTTTAATTTTATGAGCTCTGAAAAAATGATCAAAAGTATCGTCAGTCAGTGCATGAGTTAGTTGACGTGCTCTATCGCCACGAAAATTCATAAATATTAATACGTCTTCATCATTTATTTTTATAGGAGGATGTTCTTTTACATGTATACTGGTTGCTTGAACAAATTCATCAGTTTCGCCGCGATGGTAAGCGTTTAATAGTGCTTCTGATGCACTAGTTGCCGAATATGGCGCTTTTCCTTCGGTAATAAGTTCATAAGCAATGTGAGTACGATCCCAACGTTTGTCTCTATCCATTGCATAATAGCGACCAACGATGGATGCAAAAGATCGGAAGAGCAC
>JBFWPS010000220.1:0-3794 GCA_050249855.1 Gammaproteobacteria bacterium | reverse complement strand
CCGAAACGCTATCAAAAACAGCATCTACGGCTACACCTGCTAAAAGTTCTTGTTCTTTTAATGGAATACCTAATTTATTGTAAGTGGCTAGTATTTCGGGATCAATTTCATCTAAACTTTTGGGGCGATTAGTTGTTTTAGGCGCGGCATAATAACTAATCGCTTGATAATCAATGGGTTTAAAATTGACTTTTGCCCATCTAGGTTCTTTCATCGTTAACCAATGACGATAAGCTTGTAAGCGCCACTCTAACATAAATTCAGGTTCGTTTTTTTTAGCAGAAATCAAACGAACAACGTCTTCATTTAAACCGCAAGGAATAGTGTCTTGTTCTATAGAAGTAACAAAACCATGTTTATATTCTTGTTGTACTAGTTTTTCGATAGGCTTTACTTTTGATATCATGTTAATCCTCCCCAGCTGGTTTTTTTTCTGCAAGGGTTTTTGAAAAATTTGTTTGAACTTTAATATTGTCAATAAACACGGATTCAGTGGTTGTTTTATTTAAACTGTCAGGATGTAGCTTAGGTGTAACTGAAGCTAATCGAGTTGTTGTTATTGGTTTTGCCATATCTGCTAAACTTAATTCCGCTAAAGCTTTTAAAATAATGTGACTTAGTAAATGCCAGTTTGGTCTAAGTGAACAAAGTGGTTCAAGATTGCATGTGCCTGGTGTATGACAGTCCGTCATCGCCAAATTTCCATCAATTGCAACAATTATATCCGTAATGGAAATATCTTTTGGTTCTCGCGCTAACATATAACCACCTTTTACACCGCGTTGAGAAAGCAAAAGGTTGTATTTTGCCAAAAGTTTTAAAATCTTGCTCACTGTTGGTAAGGCGATATGCGTATGCGCTGCAATATCTCGAGCATTATGTGCACCTGCTTTATGGGCCATATAAACCATAATAACCGTTGCATAATCTGCTAATTTGGTCAATCGTAACATAAATAATCACCTCTATCTAGTACCAGTATAGTACTGATTAGAACATATGCCAAGCTAAGAATCAGGATATATTGTATATTGCCCATAAAGGTAAACTAAAAGGTTCTTTCGAAGCTAAGTCTGAAAATTATTCATCAACATCTGCAAAGACTGGCATTTTAACTCCACAAAGAGGCAATTGGGATAGCAAATAATTTATCTCCGAATGAAGTTGCATGATCACCATCAAATAATAAAACACCAATTTTAAATTTTTTATCGGCGATGGTTGATAACTTTTTTAAGCCCTGCAAATCACTTTGCTTAATTGAAGCTGTGGCTTTAACTTCTATCCCAATTACTTCATCTAAGCTATTTTCTATCACAATATCAACTTCTACTTTTTCTTTATCTCTATAATGAGAGAATTTTAATTTTTCATCTAAAAAATTAGCTTGCTTTCGTAGCTCATTATATACAAATGTTTCCAATAGAGGGCCTAAAAGATCAGGTTTAGAAATAATTTTATCATAGTTTATACCACGCATTGCACAGATAATCCCGGTGTCAGTAATATGTATTTTAGGTGTTTTTATCAATCTTTTATAAGCATTTGTATGCCATGCGGGTAGATTTTCCAGTAGAAACAATTGTTCTAATAATGCAGTATATTTTTTCACTGTTGCCCTGTATAATTCTAATTTACCACCTAATTCGGTAAAATTTATCATATTGCCGGAATACAGCGTAAGCACCTTCAAAAGGTGAGCCATTTCATAATGATGTTCAATATGCCCTAAGTCACGAATATCTTTTTGGATGAGACTCTGTAAATAATTATCATACCAAGCTTGAATTCTAACTTCTTTTTCTCTCTGAATTGGTTCAGGAAAACAGCCTGAAACAATTCTTTTGATTATATAATTCCTAACTCTAATTTCTTTTGTGCTTGGTGCTTTGCCATATAAAAGATTTTGTAAAAAAGTAGGAGTTCTACCTAAAATTTCATATTCTGAAAGTGTGTTTAAGTGAATCATTTCCATTCTACCGGCTAATGAATCTGATAAAGTTGGTAGCAATAAAGCATTAGCCGAGCCTGTTAATAAAAATCGGCCAGGTTTCCGATTTTCATCTACAGCTTGTTTTATAGAAACAAATATCTCCGGCAAACGCTGAACTTCATCTAAAACAACAGATTTTTCATTGCGAATATTACGTATAAAACTTATAGGATCTGCTTTTGCGATATTTAGTTGTGCAATATCATCAAATGAAATATATTCCCATTTTTCATCGATGATGTCTTTAACAATAGTTGTTTTTCCGGATTGTCTCGGTCCCATAATGTATACGACCGGGGTGTCCTGTAATGCGTTATAAATATTAGTTTTAATGTATCGATTATACACTTTAGTATCCCTACTCAGGCCATTAGTGATTTATGTAAATCTGATTTAGTTTTTAAAACCATCCAGTTGCTGATTGTCTATCCGGCCAATTGATGATCCACGTGCCGTCCAGTTGATGATTATACGCTCGTCCAATTGATGATTCAAGTGCCGTCCATTTGATGACTACCCCTTTCATCATAAAATTTTACTTAAATTATCTTTTTGGTAAAATAAAGTGTTGTCAAAATAACAAATCAAGAGTTAACAAAAGCAGTTAGCGTTATAGAAGGAGAAAAGGATGACTCATTCAACTATTAATGTAGTAATAGGTCACGAGACATATCCTGTACATGTCCTGGAGGGGCAAGAAGCGCTTTCTGTGCCCTTCTATTTTAAAGTTGATTTCTTAGCCAGCTTGGAAGTAGAAACCTTACCACAAATGCTTTTGACTCGAGCAAAGCTTCATTTTTTGCAAGATAATGTAATGGTACGTGAAGTCATAGGTGTTATTTCTGAGATCCGTGTTTTGGGTTATTACAATGATGATCAGATATATTTTCAACTTAAACTACAATCAAAGTTAGCATTGTTAGAACATAGTGGTGGTATCAATCATTTTCCAGCGATAGATTTAAAAAACTGTGCTTTTCAAGTAGTGAAGAAGCATGGAATTAATGAAAAGAATTTAGTTTGGATAAGTCAAAATGATCGTGAAAAAACCAATTATTTTCAAATGGATACAGAAAATGATTTAGAGTTTGTAACAAGAGTTTTGACAGAAAAGAGTATTTATTTTTATAGTGTTTTCAAAGATGAAGAAGAGTTAATGTGTTTTTGTCATGATCATTTTCATGAAGGCTATCGTTCATTAAACATTTCAAAAGCACCAACATTGGATAATAATGCCGAGTTAAATCATATAAAAGTATTTCATAGGCTCGTTCATAATCGAGTTTTAGTTAGAAGCCACAAACCTTTGGTTGCAAATGAAATACAACAGGAAGAGAAAGAAAGGCGTAAAAAGAAACCATTTAAAAAAGAATATTTTGGTTATGAAAAAATAAAATCCTACGCTGCAATAGAAGAAAATAAAGAATTTTATATAAAAGTATTTGGAAATCTAATGGATTTAAAATTAAATGATAGAGTCATGCTTGCAGCAGATGTTTGTAATAATAAATATGATGGAACTTATCATGTTGTGTCGTTAAAACATGTTGCCAAGCAGCCAACAGGTATACAGGGACAGGGAAAACCAGCATATTATCACGTAGAGGTAAAATTGTTACCAGATCACTGTCTTTTTCAAAAAACTAAATCTTTAAACGGTATGTTGTCTTTGTATGCTGCAAAGATTGTTGGTGAAGATAAAGAAAAAGCAGACTTAAATGAAAATGGGCATTATAAGATTCGGTACTTATTTGATAGAGAAAATAAAATTGTTTTTAACGTTCCTCGCTTAACAACTTTT
>JBFWPS010000219.1:0-3836 GCA_050249855.1 Gammaproteobacteria bacterium | reverse complement strand
CGCTCTTTTATTATCTTTTTATCTTTCAATGTTCTTGTCCGTAATACTGAACCTTTAATTTGTAAACGTTTACGTAATATTAAACTTAAATCAATTTCCACTTTTGCTCCATTCATAAAAGCCACAACGATCAGTCGACCGCCTGATTTTAAACAAGCTAAATTTTTATTAAAATATTCGCCACCTAAGAAATCTTCAATCACATCAACACCTGTTTGATTAGTTTGCTTTAATATTTCACTTAAATAATCATCTGTTTTATAATTGAATCCTTCTTTGGCACCTATTGCTTCGCATTTTTTGATTTTCTCTGAAGAACCCGCTGTAACATAAATTTCTGCGTTAACATATTTCGCCATTTGTATCGCTGTAATACCTACGCCACTACCTCCCGCATGAATCAACACACTTTCATAAGGTTTTAAGTTTCCAAGCTCGAATAAAGTTTCGTTAGCAGTAAAAAAAGTTTCAGGGATTGCTGCGGCAGTAACATAATCATATGTATTTGGAATTGGCATTGCTAAACTTTCATTCAAAATACAAAATTCAGCGTAACCACCGCCCTCAACTAAACCAAAAACTCGATCACCTATTTTATAGTTATCTACATTTGGACCTATTTCGACTACGTCACCTGCTATTTCTAATCCTAAAATAGCTGAACTGCCTTCAGGAGGTGGATAATGACCTTTTCTTTGTAGGATATCAGCACGGTTCACGCCAGCTGCTGCTACTTGAATCAACAATTCATTTGCTTTTGGGGTTGGCTTTGGAACATCTGCAAGTTTTAATACCTCAGCTGAACCAAATTGTTCATGTATAATCGCTTTCATAAATTTATTTAATTATATTGAATATCGTTGCAATAATTGAAAACAAGGCAAGTGATATAAATAAACTTGCATTTAAAGAGACATCAATAGCTTTTCGATAAATATTAGCATAAATAATAAATAACCAAATACTGGCCGTAATTAATAAAACACCACAAGTCCCTAAACCAAAAAAATATAAAAATTCAGCTGTGTTTTCACTAATAAGCGATAAAATTAAAATGTATGGTAATACACATAAAACTAAAATGACACTCTGACTACTCAAAAGCGCTAATAATGTTTGAGTCGTCTTCTTCTCACAATGGCATAAGCGTAATAATATAATCGTAAATGCTGAGATTAAACTTATAACTAATACAGATTGCCAGACACCTAAACTTAGCGAACCGGTTGCAATCGTAATCAAATAAAATAAAACACTAAAATTAATGCAAAGCGTTCCCAATAAAAATGGTAGTGAGTGGGGAACATGATCCGCATCTCTTTGACCAATACTTAATTGCCACATTAATTTAAACATGTTCTGCTTCCTTAAGTTATATCCTGGCGCAAATAGGTGGGTAATGCATGCTCAGCAGAAAACAAATGACCTAATTGATATGCTTGAGCTGCTATTACGGCTAGGTCATAAGCTTCTGGGTATATATTTGAATGAATTGACTGAGCTCTAAAATTAAAGTCCGATGCATAAGTATCCCAAGCATCACCAATCAATGCCTGTTCTTCATCTAAAGCAAATTGAACTTGATTTGGTTTAAGTAACAACTCTTTTCCGATCAATTGCATGATATTATCATCATTCATTTGATATTGTGCATAATATAATTCATGCATGCGTGCATCTAAACCAACTAATACGTTTTTGGCACCTGTTTTTCGAGAGGCTGATTGTGCTAATATACGTAATGAAGAAATAGGGATCACTGGCTTATCTATTCCAAATGCTAATGCCTGCGCTACACTGGTACATAAGCGAATACCTGTAAAACTAGCCGGCCCACAGGCAAACGCTACTGCATCAATCTCTATTAAATGACATTGCGCTTCTGCTAATACAGCTTCTACCATCGGTAAAATTAATCGATTGTGTTCTCGCGGCTGCACTTGAAAATGTTGAATAATATGACCTTGATGGTTTATCGCAACCGAGCAAGCAGCTGTGCTACAATCTAAAGCTAATAATTTTGTCATAATCTGTATGGTTTGGAAAAACTAAATCATACTATAAATTATTCGTTTGCGGAACCACAAGAGCCGGAAAGACTCATAGAACTAGAAGAACTTGCCGAACTAGTAGCGCTTGGTTTGAGTTTCCACATTAAGGCATCTACAGCCTTCACCGCATCACCCATTTTACCTTGCTCAAAGTGACCATTGATGCGTTCTACAGAACCTGGCGTACCTACCTTGTCGTAAATGGTTATTCTAATCATTTCTAGCATTTGACTTAAATAATCCGGGATAGCTTGTACTTCAGCATCGGGTTGTCGACTTTTCAGTGCTTTTAATTCAGAAACAAGTGTTTGAATAAGGCTCACCTTCGTTAGGTCTGTTGTAGGCTTATACCACGAAGTCAAAATAGATGAATTTTTACGATCATCAACAATTTGCTCATAAGCCTCAAATAACTTCAAAAATTGATTCACTAAATCTTCTCTAAGAATAGTGATAGGATCTAATTCAACGGTTTTAGTCGATAAAATATGTTTATATTTTGTTAAGTTAATATCTTCAGCACTCATCTCACTACCGGGTGAAGTTTCTTCAGGGCAAAGTGCACAGAGTGTGGAAAGCAAACGACTACCTAATGCTCTAAAACCAGATCCAGCTCTAATTTCAGCTTTTGCAGCCTGAATAGCTGCTATCAATTCGCAACGTCGATCATTTTCATTCGTCACTGTCTTCATAATTTCAAATGCTTTGTCTCGCAGTCTAGTAATGGTTTGTTCACGTGTTTGCTTTTTTCTTGGTGTTACTTCGGGATGTAAATATAAATGATGCATTTGATAAATCATTACAAACAAATATTCACTGCTTTCTTTTTCATGAGTGCAAACAACTCGATCGAACACACTCATTGGTAATGATGATGAAGGTTCAATTGCATGTTTGGCACCGCAGAATACCATTGCAAAATGACCTTTCTTGTAAACGGCTGACTCAATTGAACCCTCAGGCATTGCCGTTGTAACAATATTTTTTACTGTATCAAAAACGCGTACTGCATAGGCATGTACTGATAAATCACTGTTAGAGTTATCGTTCTTCAAACCTAATAGTTGATTTATAATATTTTCAGCTGTTGCCTTTTTAACAGGATCTGTTTTAACCGGCCACCAACCCCATAATTTTTGCTCACGCCATTCAACTACGTCATGTTGATACGCTTCGAACACTGATAAAACTCTATCAACAATCACTTCACGAATAATCGTATAATAATCTAATGTAACTGGCACTCGACTGGATAAAAACAAAGTTTTTTGCTCTAAATCATATTTAAAATTTGCACCGACATAAGCATCAGCGTTATACTCACCTTCTACTGAAATCACCTGTTCTAATAAAATTCCTAATGTTCTAGATATTCGACTTCCCAACCCACGCCAAAATTGTTGTATTGCATTCCTAGTTGCTTCTATAGCAAGTTTCAATCGTTCTAAACGTTTATCTTCATCGCCATAATTCATCATGATCTCAATGGCATTATCACGCAGAGCGGTTAACTGCACATGCCAACGACGTTGTTCTGGTGGGTTTTCTTCCGAAGTACGATACCATTGTTCTATGTAACAAAGCATTGCAACTAAATAAGCACTTTTTGTAGTAGCATTTATGTTGGTTTGTAAAAATATAGGTTTTAATTCTTGAAATTGATAAAATTGAGCAAATGAATCTTTACCTTGAAAATGTAAGCCTTGGCAACCAGCACAATAACATATTTCATCTAGTGCTTCTTTTACATCACAAACAAAAACAACATTTTTAGAATCGGAAGCC
>JBFWPS010000218.1:0-3845 GCA_050249855.1 Gammaproteobacteria bacterium | reverse complement strand
AAAAGATTAGAGAAGTTGCGACCATGCTATATATCCTAGAATCATTAGACGCTGATGGCTGTCTATTAAATCCAAATTTTGCTGAATCACGAGAACATACGCTTGATGTGGTTTTACATAACCAGCATTTATTACAAGAAATCATAGACACCGCACAATCCTATCAAGATGGTAAAACTCAAGTTCAACTGCAAGTTATTTCAGGCTCAAATCGAGGCGATTTGAAGTATGATCAATCAAATTCAAAACAAGCTAGTTTATACAAAGGCCCTTATTTTCAACAGCTGATAGCTTTCACAACAGCGCTTTTTGAACAATTAACTAAAAATGGCATTCCTGTTCAATTTCATCCTTTTATTATGGCTGATCTATATGCGGATTTACCGCCTGGTACTAGTGTAGAGAAAATACTGAATTTTTGGGCTAACACGGTTGCCAATGGCCAATTACGAAAATTTCTTGAAGGCCATTCAATATTAGGTAATCCAGTTTGGCAAGAACACGAAAATTTATTAGTTCAATATTATAGTCAGAATTTTGATCCCAATATTCAGCACGCTTGTTGGGTATTCGATGAAAGTAAAATTACTTTACTTTATGCACAAATGCATATGGCCGCTTGCCAGGCTTTAAACGATCCGAATGCGCGAATTATATTTAATTTTCGTGATGATAGAGAAGATATTTTAACTGAACTAAATGAATACTTTGAAAAATATCCAGGCTTAATTCCTGAAAATATGGTTTTAAATTTATATCAATATAATGGCACAGCTAAATCTAAGTTATTTGCAAGTATTCAAGGGACTGGAGAAGTTGATCGTGATTATAAAAATACAATCAAGAGTATCGCAAATATTTTTAAACAAACCAAAAAAAATGAAATGCAAAACATAGAAACGAGTGAATTGCACGCAAACGTTAGGTCATGGATGAAAGATACATTAGCTGCGGTTCGTTTATTTGATCTAGAAGCTATTATAAGATTAATTTCTTATAAAGATGAATTAGAAAGAAGAAATGTGCCTGCCGCAGTTGTTAGGGCCGAGCAAATAAGTTCTTTGTTAACGCCAATGTTGAAGTTTTGCAATAAAATTAAAGCAGATATTCCTTCAATGATTCACTTGTATGAATATGCCTATTCATTGGAAAAAACAGATAAAACAAAAGCTCAAGCGATGTATCAATTACACCGAACTTTACAAAAGCAGTTTCATGATGCGATTCCAAAAAATTTAATGACTTACTTAAATAAACTTGAAGCCAAAGCATTACATTTAAAAACAGAAGGTAAAGAAGAAGCAGCACAAGTTGTTAGTACTTTACATGATGAGCTTCAATGGAATGCTGTATCCTTTTTTGCTAATTGTAAAGGTAAAACGGATAGAGATATTCATGATTATGTTGTTTCAGCAGAAGGCTCTTTTAGACGTGCTGAAAAAGTGTTATCAACACATCGTGACTATAAAGATTTAGCATTAGCCATAGGACTAACTATTATAACGCTAGGTACCTACGCAGTTGTTGCGGGTATTTCACGCTGGACGATTGGACGTTGGAATTTTTTCAATAAAACAGATTCGCATCAATTAGAACAAACGGGCAGAGAAATTGTGGCGGAGGCTGCTGATACTGCTATACGCGTTCTTCCTGAATTTACTCCTCCATAGGCATGATGGCGGGCACACGTGCACGAACGCTATCTCTGAAATAAAACGGATCTGGATCGCACGTTTTGCCCGTCCTACAGTTTACAAAAATCATTGCTGTCACAAGCGAGTGTAGGTAAGCACTCAATCCAGGTATTGCTAACCTCACCACCATCCGAAGACAATCCTTGACCTTTCTTGATATAGATTGCTAAACTATATGTTTTCCCTTAGAACTTTGGCGAGTTGCGTATGATTACGATTTCTCTACCGGATGGTACACAAAAACAGTATAAACCAGGTATTACTGCATATGATGTTGCGGCTGATATAGGTGCTGGCCTTGCAAAAGCTGCTTTAGCTGGTCAAATTAATGACAAGCTGGTGGACTTAACGGTGCCTATCACACAGGATGCCAACCTAAAAATCATTACTGAGAAAGATCCTGAAGGTTTAGAAATTATCCGTCACTCAGCGGCGCATTTGCTCGCGCATGCCATCAAACATTTATTTCCAAACTCGCAAATTACGATTGGTCCAGTGATTGATAATGGTTTTTATTATGACGTTTCTTTTGAACGTCACTTTACGCCAGATGACTTGGTAGCGCTTGAAGCAAAAATGGTTGAATTAGCAAAAAATGATTATCCAGTAAAACGCTTTGAAATGTCGAGAGAAGAAGCTATTACTTTTTTCAAGAATATTCATGAAAATTATAAAGTGCAAATTATTAAAGATATCCCTGGTAATGAAGCACTTTCTTTTTATCAACAAGGTGATTTTACTGATTTATGTCGTGGGCCCCATGTACCTAGTACTGCAAAGCTAAAAGTATTTAAGTTGATGCATCTTGCTGGCGCTTATTGGCGTGGTGATTCTAATAATGAAATGCTACAAAGGATTTATGGTACCGCGTGGAGAACTAAGCAGGAACTTGACGATTACTTACATCGATTAGAAGAAGCAGAAAGACGCGATCATCGTAAAACAGCGAGAGTAATGGATTTGTTTCATCAACAAGATATTGCTCCCGGTATGGTATTTTGGCACAACAATGGTTGGGTGATTTATCGCGCGGTTGAAAATTACATACGACAAAAATTACAAAAGCATGGTTATATAGAAGTAAGAACACCACAAATTATGTCAGGAGTTTTATGGGAAAAATCAGGGCATTGGGAAAATTATGCAAAAGAAATGTTTATCACGCATTCAGAAGAAAAAGATTTTGCAGTCAAACCAATGAATTGTCCTGGTCACGTACAAATTTTCAATCAAGGTTTGAAAAGTTATAGAGATTTACCGATTCGTATGGCGGAATTTGGTTCTTGCCATCGTAACGAACCATCTGGTGCTTTACATGGTTTAATGCGCGTACGTCAATTTACACAAGACGATGCTCATATTTTTTGTACGGAAGATCAGATACAATCGGAGGTTTCGTCCTTAATTAAATTAGTATTTGAAGTTTATAAAGATTTTGGTTTTAGCGATATTTTAATTAAATTATCAACCCGACCTGAACAACGTGTTGGTTCTGATGCAACTTGGGATAAAGCAGAAAAAGCATTAGAAGACGCGCTCAATAGTCAAGGCATTGAATGGGAATTAAATCCTGGTGATGGCGCCTTCTACGGTCCTAAGATTGATATTTCATTGAAAGATTGTATTGGTCGTATTTGGCAGTGCGGTACAATTCAATTAGATTTTTCTATGCCTGAGCGTTTAGAAGCGCATTATATCGCTGAAGATGGTTCTAAGAAATTGCCAGTGATGATTCACCGTGCCATTACAGGCTCAATAGAACGATTTATTGGTATATTACTTGAACAGTACGCGGATGAATTACCTTTATGGTTGTCCCCAGTTCAGGCTGTTATCATGACCATTACGGATAATCAGCATGATTATGCTAAAAATTTATCGGAAGAGTTAAAAAAACATGCACTTCGAGTGAATATAGACTTGAGAAATGAAAAGATCGGTTATAAAATCCGCGAACATACATTAGCGCGTGTTCCTTACTTGCTCATCGTAGGTGAAAAGGAAGTGACATCGAATACCGTGTCTGTGCGTAAACGTTCGGGCGAAGATTTAGGAGCCATGTCTTTAGAAAGTTTACTTCAAACATTTGCTAAGCATTTGTAGGTTGGGCTAAAAAAATTGTAGGGTGGATTAGGCGCGTTTTCGCCGTAA
>JBFWPS010000217.1:0-3893 GCA_050249855.1 Gammaproteobacteria bacterium | reverse complement strand
AATCTAAACGCTGTTTTGCAATCGAATCTTCAAATTCATCTCCCATGCCTGGTTTTTCATATAACTCATTCAACGACGACGCCACAACTCTTTTAATCGCTTTAACAACGTCTCTAGGCTCTTGTTCAACTAGCGTTGCACCTTCTTTCATTTCTGATAATTTTGTTCTTGCACTTTCGAATGAAGAACTTCCCACTCCAAGGTCGTAACAAATATCATCAACTTTATCAAAGGCATCCTGAAGCAATTTTTGATTTGAAGTAGCAGTAGGAACAACCGGTTTAATATTTTTTGTTCCGTCTGATTCCGAAAAAACTTGCACTCTTCTATCTATCCAATTCAAGCTCCTTTTTACATCAGATTTATTGAGATCTGCTTGAACATCATTTTCTTTTTCAAGTCCTGCCATTGCTTTTGACATAACTTCAATGACTGTTTGAGCTAAGGCTTTTGGATCAAGGTCTACAGTTTCTGAGTCATTTCTCATACTAAAAATGGCTAATTCTGCTTTATCGATCGCATTGCTCTCCTGCCCTAACAATTTACCAACGGCTTCTAATCGCAGTTCGATATCAGTTAATAAATTCAAATTTCGTTGTCTTTGAGCATCGCTGATTGCCATCATGTTCACCAAAATAGCATTAATTAATACTATCAATATAGTACAAAAATCATCTGTTTGAGTTTAAAATACTCGATGATTTATTAACTCTTTAGAACATGTTTTAGTAATCATGTTCTAAATAATTATAAGATAGGTTATTTTGATAACGATTGTAGGCCTAACATAGCTTTCGCATTTTTTGAAGCAACGCGCATTTCTTCAAAGCGTTTTGCAAATGCATGTTCAGGAGAAGAATTCGTTTCTATTCGTGCTTTGAAAAATCCAGTCTGTCCTTTGTTATGAACACCGCCTGCACGATCTTTGTTATTTTCAACTTCATCCGTATGCCACCATGCAAATTTCTTAGGTTTAGTTTGATGAAATTTATTCCATTGACTTTGTTCCGTTTTCTTTTTTCCATATAATGTTTTGCATCCTGCTCAGCAGGTTCATTCTTGAGAAACTCAAGAAATGTAACATAATATGTATTTTCTTCTCTAATATTCCTTATAGAATTAATTAAACTTGAGCCTACTAAAGGCATATATATTAAATTCTTTTCAGCACTAGTGAATTCAAAAATCATGTGCTGCTTGGTGGGCACGCGCTTCAAAAATCGTTTGTAAATTCATGCTCGGCGAATACGCGCTTTGCCCACCCTACAAATCATTTGTAAATTTAAACGTGTGCGATTTTTTCGTAGGGTGGGCAAAACGTGCAATACAGATGGGTTTGAATTTAAATTTAATGTGAAGTGCACGTGTGCCCACCAAGGTGAATTGAAAATTTAAATGCCCTTTACTCTACTTCCGCGCCCTCTTCCAACATTTCTAGATAACGGCGATAGACATAAACTTTATCACGCTTCTTACCCGTTATTTCTTCTAAAACCCCCCTGGAAGTTAAATGATTCAAGGCGCTTCTAGCCGTTGGAGCTGTCATTCCTAGTTCATGTGCTAACAAAGGAACCGTTACTTGAGGTAATCGTTTCATATATTCTAGTGTTTGTTCACATGAGAACCTTGCTCGTCCTAAACTTGCGATTTTTTTTAAGTCTTTTTCAAAAATCGAATTGATTTTTTTTGCTGTAAGCATTGCCTGTTTCGCAGATAAATAAATCCCTTCTAAAAAAAACTCCAGCCAAGTTTCCCATGTTCCTTGCATGCGAACTTCTTGTAGTAATTCATAATAGATATGACGATTCTGCTTAAGATAAAGGCTTAAATATAAAATAGGCTCATCAAGCATCCCATTTACACATAAAAGCAAAGTAATTAATAATCTTCCCAGTCTTCCATTCCCATCTAAAAATGGATGTATCGTTTCAAATTGAACATGAGCAAGACCTACTTTAATAAGTACTGGTAAGCTTTCATCGTGTAAAAAATTTTCAAAATCACTTAAGCATTGATGAAGATAATCAACCGGAGGTGGAACAAACAATGCATTCCCTGGTCTTGTCCCACCAATCCAGTTTTGTGAATACCTAAATTCACCAGGTAATTTATGTGAGCCTCGACTACCGGAAAGCAATACCCCATGTATTTCTTTTAAAAGCCTTAGCGAAAGAGGAAAATCTTCCTTTAAACGCTTTAAACCATAGTGGATTGCTTTGACATAATTAGATACTTCTTCCACATCATCAATTGATACTGCTGGCTTTTGATGGTGTTCGAAAAGCATTAGATCTGAAAACGAACTTTGTGTTCCTTCAATTTGACTTGAAAGCAAGGCTTCTTTGCGAACATACATATAAATGAATAGCGATGTGTTGGGAATAGTCTTATGGATGCTATTCAATTCAGCTAAAGCTAAAGTTGCCTTTTCTAGATATGGATAAAGCCGTGTCAAATCGACAGGAGGGTCTGGCGGTAGTTTTTGTGGAACATAAGCCTTGTATGATTCTCCAAGTACTTTTTGTTCTATGTACGATCCAATTCTCTGATTCATAGATTATCTTTTCTTAAAAGTGCTTCACTAAGAAAGAATAGAGCAGTATCTTTTTTTAATCAAGCAGGAAAAGAAAAAATATGGTTATTTCCTTTTTTGTAGGATGGGCAGATGTATAGACCTCAGTATAACTTTAACATTCCCATATAATTGTATAATTAATAACAAAACATATTAATCATCATTTACACAAATAGTACAATTCGAGCACTTTTGTTGTTAAAAAATGCTTAGTAAAGCTTTAGATTGGAGAAACTTCGCTGTAACTTCAAGTAGTCAACCTTCAAATAATCCAGAATTACAAGGTCAGATAGATGCATTCTTTTTGCAGTCTCGAATAACGAACTCGATACGGTTACAAGGCTATTAGAAACATTTCAAACGCAAGGTCTTTCTTTAAAGTCCTTTTTTGACGCAAGAAACACTCAAAAGAAAAGTATACTTGATATAGCACTTGAAAATGCAAAAAACGGAAATATTCAAGCTTCTTATATTGCACAATCATTAGTGCGTGCCGGCGCAACAAAACCAAAAGCTTATTTCAGTTTTATTTATCTTCATAATTTAACGCTTCTTTGGGATGAACATTGGTCTAAAAACAAAAATGAAATTTTGTCTTCAATTGAATGGAAAGATATTGTCATATTAGCTACTCGAAAGAAAGACACGGATGTTTTAAACGCTTTTATTGAATCAAATAAAATATTAGATGAAAATTGTTTAATCGAGATGGTTTCTAATGATTTAACCACGCAATTTAATAACTATTGTATCAAACACAAGCCTCTATTAACACAAGCTTGTCTACAAAAATTAGTTTTAGCTTCCATAAAAAATAACAATCAAAACCTTTTAAGCAAATTAATGAGAATGCCTATTCTTAAAAATGATTCTGCATTCATAAATCAAGCATTAATAGAAAGTATTACTGCCAATAATCAGACAACAACCGATATAATTCTTCGTTCCTTACCATCTCTTTCATTGATAAAATGGCATGAGTTCATACCTCATACACCCTCTGTCAATATGCTTCATTACTTGGCAAGATTCGGTGATTGCAAGCAAGCACTGATAAATCATATAGATAAAATTTATGACTTGTTTACGCACGAACAGACTCCCTCTGACGCTGTAAAAACCTTTATAAAATCATTAGCAACACAGAACCTATTTAAACTCACACCTTTATTTATAGAATCACTATTACGTATTATTGCTAAAAATAACTATGAATTATTAGAATTCACGCTAAGTTCTTGTAACCTCATTGATAAATATACAGCATCATTATTATTTACTGCGGTATTAGATGATCAGACTAAATATCATTTACTCC
>JBFWPS010000216.1:0-3918 GCA_050249855.1 Gammaproteobacteria bacterium | reverse complement strand
CAATACAAATAATTTCACTAGGCACTACAATTCGTCTGCAGAAATAGGTTGAAAAAATAACCTTATATTTCAACGAAATTCTTTTTCTATCAATTAATTTTATATAGAAAACATTACGAAGTCAGGACCGCTAGATGAAGTATAAATATACTCGCCTGATGAATAGACTGCACCATTAAGTACATCTAGTTCACTCATTCGTTTAATATGACTTAACCATGTTTCAATAACTTGCACACTGTGGGTCGTTCCAAAACCTCTGAAATAGGATTCATTACGGTGTAACTTAAATATATCTTGTTCTTTAGCTTCTTCTAATAATTGAATTTTTTTATCTACGGTATTTGCTTTTTTTACAGTTTCTAATAACTTTGCTAATGCCAATTCTTTTATTTCTTTCCAAGCAGCACTCCAAGATGAGGTTACTTGCTTTCCTAGAAAGAATTTAGCAACAGGGTTTGCACCATGCCTCCATGTTGATTCATCTTGAATTTCATGAAAAATTTCTACTATTTGCGAATAACTTAAGTTTTGTGATTTTAAAATATTTAACAATGCTGCAATGTTTTTTGATTTTTCATGTGGTCTACTTTTAAATGTTTTTTTTAATCGTCCAATCAATTCTCTTGTATAATTTTGACAAGCATCTTCCAATGCGCTAAATTGATCAAGAAATTTAAAATCAATGGTTTGAAGTTTTTTATTTTTTAATCGCTGAATTGCTTTAGTTCGTGCTTTTTTTAATCCTAAATGTTCAATTCCTTCTAAAGTGTAAACAATCAATTGATCTCGAATACAAGGATCTTTAAATGGAATATAAATTCTTGTGCCTTCTTTAGTAACACAGTCATCGATCGTATTAGCTCTGGTTGCTAAAAGCCAGCCAAGTATAAGTTTGGCTTGAGGGTTATTTTGAATTAAATACCTTTTTAATTCTAATAACGCTCCTGGACGGTCTACATATAAAAATTGCATAGCCGCTTTTAATATATTGATAGTATCTACATTTTCGCTATTATTTTCTAAGCTATGAATGTATATCATTTTACCCCAAAACTCAGAATATGCTATAAAATTATAAATTTTTATTAGTTCATCATCATCTGCTGCTACTTGAGTTTGCTCCAATTTCTTTTTTTGCTTTTCTTGTTTTGGTGTTAATGCAGCTTGGGCTATAAAAGTAAATATTTGTGTATGACGCTCATCAACTTCTTGCTCTGGTAAAACTTGTGAATCTTGAACTTCTTCATCTGGTAAATGTTTAGAAGAGGACTCACCTTGTGCCTCAGATGCGATATCAGTATACATTTCCCTAGTCTTTGACGTTTCTGCCATAATTTTCTCTCCCTACCTGCAATATGTATTGAATAACCACTTGCGGTTGTTAATAATCAACACATTGTATTTAATACACTTATTATTATTGTTTATTATTAAGACAACCTTAAATCGTTAATAAAAAGGGCTTTTTTACATGAAAATTCTAGTGATTGGTGGGGGTGGACGAGAACATGCGATGGCTTGGAAATTGGCTGAATCGTCGTTAGTTTCTCAAGTATTGGTTGCTCCAGGTAATGCAGGAACAGCTCATGGTTCAAAATTATCGAATGTAGTGCTAGATCTTGATAATTTCGATGCTTTAATCGATTTTGTGCGTGTTCAAGCAATTAAAATGACGGTAGTCGGCCCAGAGGCCCCTCTTGCTGCTGGAATCGTTGACGCGTTTAAAAATGCAAATTTGCTTTGTTTAGGACCTTCCAAAGCTGCTGCTCAATTAGAGGCTTCTAAAGCTTTCTGTAAGGATTTTATGAAGCAATATCAAATCCCTACCGCAAAGTATGCTGTTTTTAACCAAAAAAATGCCGCAAAAGACTATTTAGCGACACAAAATTTTCCAATTGTTTTAAAAGCAGATGGTTTAGCAGGTGGTAAAGGTGTGATCATTGCAAATAATCAAAACGAAGCACTTTCGGCGGTTGCTACTTTACTAACCGATGGAAAAAAATTAGTTATAGAAGAATTTATACAAGGTGAAGAAGCAAGTTTTATTGTTTTAACTGATGGAAAACATATTCTCCCTCTAGCCAGCGCGCAAGATCATAAAACACGTGATAATGGTGATAAAGGACCTAATACCGGTGGTATGGGTGCTTACTCACCTGCACCTATTGTAACCCCTCAACTTTCACAATTAGTGTTAGAAACGATTATTCAACCAACTATTGAAGGGATGGCGCAAGAAGGTCACCCTTATGTTGGATTTTTGTTTGCAGGTTTAATGATTGATAAAAACAATCATCCCAAAGTTTTAGAGTTTAATTGTCGATTGGGCGATCCTGAAACACAAGTCATTTTACCAAGATTAAAAACTGATTTTGCCGAACTTTGCTTAGCAACACTTTCAGGTACTTTAGATCAAATAAATATGGAATGGGATGAACGAAGTGCACTTGGTGTTGTATTAGCTGCATCAGGTTATCCGGAAAAAGTACGAACAGGTGATGAAATTCAATTACCTCATCATTTATCTGAAAATCAATTATTGTTTCATGCAGGGACCGCCACTGATGGAAATAAAATCATTACTAAAGGTGGAAGAGTTTTATGTGCCGTTGGTTTAGATAAAAATTTATCTAAAGCTAAACATACAGCGTATGAGTTGATTTCTTCGATTCACTATGATGGTATGTTTTATCGTACGGATATTGGGGATAAAGCTCTTGATTAATACATGAATAAATTCTCAAATGCTAACGTTGCTGTAATAAATTATATCACGGAGATAAGCGATCATTGACAAAAAAAATTGTCTCTGATAGTTTAACTTTAAAAGTTTTTAATAAAAAAATAACCCTATGAAAAAAATACCACTTGTAGTTTACCAAAGCGCTATCAGCGTTAGTTCTGTTGTTGATCGTATAGAAAAGATGTTAAATGAACACAATATTTCAATATTTGCCCGAATCAATCACGCTAAGGCAGCACAAAATGTTGGGCTTGAAATGCAACCTGAAGAAGTGCTTATTTTTGGAAATCCAAGTGTTGGTACAGCACTCATGTTGGAAAATGCTGCCATTGGTATTGAATTACCTTTAAAAATCGTTGTATGGTCTGACAATCAAGTTACTTATATTGCCTATCAAGACCTCCATGAAATAGCCCATCGTTATCATATTCAACAAAATTTAATGACCATTCAAAAACTATCTGATTTTCTTGAACACTTGATCAAATCAATTATCAATATTAAATAAAAGGAAATAATTATGTTAAAAACATTAATAGGTCAGTGGAAAGTCATTGCTTGTCAATTAAATGCAAAATGGTTACCTGAAAGTATTTTTAAAGAATTTAGATACGGCTTCACTGCAGATAGCCAGTTTACCCTAGAATAGGCCGATGTAACTTTTCCACAATACGTAGGTGGATTCCCCAAAAGTAAATCAGGTCAAGTAATAATTAATACAGATGCTACACCACACCAAATTGATTTTATTCCAGATGAAGGTCCATTTAAAGGAAAAACCCTTCAGGGTATCTTTGAATTAGATCATGATGTTCTCAAAGCTAACTTTGCATTTCCAGATCATGCAAGACCAACCGTATTTTCAGCTGTACAAGGACAAGTTTACGAAATTTGGCAACGCGTTTAAAAGCGCTCTTCAACGCCAAAGCTAAACATACAGCTTATGAATTAGTTTTCTCGATCCATTATGAGAAGATGTTTTATCGTACGGATATTGGAAATAAGGGAATTGGTTAAGTATTCTTAATTGTAGGGTGGATTAGGGCCGTAAGGCCCGTAATCCACCATAACGCTTTGGTGGATTACGGGCCTTACGGCCCTAATCCACCCTACAACTTATGAAAATTATTTATTTTTTACTAGCTGGAAAATCTATTCTATTAGTATCAAAA
>JBFWPS010000215.1:0-3924 GCA_050249855.1 Gammaproteobacteria bacterium | reverse complement strand
TGGTGAGTGGCTCTTTGGATAACACCATTCGGATATGGAATGTTGCGAGTGGAGAATGTCTGAAAGTGTTAGAGGGGCATACGAAATCTGTTGAGGCACTCACCGTATTGCCGAGTGGTGAGGTGGTTAGTGGCTCTTCAGATCAGACTATCCGGCTATGGACTGAAATGCGAGATTTAGCACTTAAACAAAAAGAAGCTAAGAAAGCTAAGAAAGCTAAGAAACTTGCGTTAGCCCCCCAGGGTCAAGCCGAAGAAGAACAACGATTAATGGAAGAAGAACGCAAACAAGCAGCGCTCGTGACACAATGCAGACTTGAAGAGGAAAAACAACCCCAAGCACAAGCGGCGAGAGAAAGAGCGCTCGCAGAACAAGCGCAGCGTGAAGTAGAAGAAAAATTTTTGAATCAACTGAGTGAATTAAAAAAAGGTTATCAAACCGATTCTCTCCAAGCTCAAGAAATCATTAAAGGTTATGCAGGATTATTAGAAGCACATCAAGCGGATGAACATAAAACAGAAATCATTATTTTGTCTCGGGTCGAGTTTAATCTCTTTATGGCAGATAAGGTTAATAATGATACGCAAAATAAAACTTTGCTTGCGCTGTCAAAAGAGGATCTAGAGAAAATCATTCAATCAAATCCGTTACATAAACAGGCTGCTGAATTACTAGAGAAAATCAAAAAATTAATGCAGCAATTAAATAGCCCGATTGCTTCAATGTTTGATGACGATAATGATGATCTTAGCCCATTTTTCGAAAAAAAGCTCACTCCTGACAATTTCAATCATAATCAACAGATTGCTTCAATGTTTGATGACGACAATGATGATCTTAGCCCATTGTTCGAAAAAAAGCCTACTCCTGACAATGTCAATCATAATCAACAGATTGCTTCAATGTTTGATGACGATAATGATGATCTTAGCCCATTGTTCGAAAAAAAGCCTACTCCTGACAATTTCAATCATAATCAACAGAACTCTTTATCAAGCACAGGTTCTCTTGCTAACGCCACAACAGGTGTCGGAGTTGTTACACTAAATCTCAGTATTGAATACACAGACTTAAAGTTCGATAAACGATTAGGTCAAGGTGCTTATGGCGAAGTGTATTCGGGCATTTGGCGTTACAACCAGGTAGCGATTAAGAAATTATTAGGGACGAATTACAACGAAGAGGCAATCCGTGAGTTACAACAAGAAGCGCAAGTGCTGGCAAAGGTGAGGTCGGATTATGTGGTTCAGATTAAAGGCTTAGCGGTTCAAGCACCAAATTATTGTTTAGTGATGGAATTGATGCCGAAGGGGAATTTATATGAGTTGTTGCAAAGCGAACAACCGTTGGGTTGGACCCAACGGTATCAATTAGCGCAAGACATTGGAATTGGTTTACATCATTTGCATGCAGAAAACATCTTGCATCGAGATTTAAAATCACTCAACGTTTTATTAACAAATGACTATCGAGCAAAGCTTTGTGATTTTGGATTAGCGAAAATTAAAACCACAACGAAAACGCAGTCTCGCATGACCCAGACGAATGCGGGTGCAGAAAAGAGCGTGGGGACATTGCCGTGGATGGCGCCTGAGTTATTTGGATTGCGGCCGAAGTACAGTACGAAATCGGATGTTTATGCATATGGCATCATTATGTGGGAATTATCCGCCAGACGAGTGCCGTATGAGGATGTGGCAGATGAAACGATATTGATTAATGAAGTCAAACAAGGTGCACGAGAAGAAATTCCGACAGAGACGCCTATTAAATTTGCCGAATTGATAGGAAAATGTTGGGCACAACGGGCTGAAGCTAGGCCTGAGGTGGATGAAGTGCTGCAGACGTTGGAAGGCTTTAGAAATCAACTTAGTAAGTAAAGTTGTTTTTATTTCAAATCAATATTTTTTATGTTGGAGGGAGGCGTGTGAGTTGGCAAGATAAATTAAAATCAGCGATTGAGAAAGGCGATTTAGACAAGTTAAAAAAGTTTAACTTCAAGCAATTGAGGGAGCCATTAACAGATACTGGCATGAGTGCGCTTGTTTATGCGACATGGAAAGGAGATTTTGAGTCTATTCAGTCGATTACCACAAAGCTTGGTAATCATGCAGAAATTGAAGCATCTTATGTGGACAATGCTGGATGGACACTGATGCATTTTGCGTGTAGACATCAAGAAACAAAAACAGTGAAATTACTATTGCAAGTATTAGGTAACAAGGCTGCTGATATATGTGCAAAAACAAACAACTATCGTTCTACAACTTTGCATGTGGCATGTCGGAATGAAAGCCAAAAGTTAGATTTGGAGGCTGTGAAACTGGTATTGCAAGCCTTAGGTAACAAGGCTGCTGAAATATGTGCAAAAAGTAACATCTATGGTGATACGCCGTTCCATCTAGTCTGTCAATATCAGAGTGTAGAAGCAGCGGAGTTAGTGTTGCAAGTCTTGGGTAAAAAAACGTCTCAGGTATGTTCAAAACACGGCAAGTCTGGATGGACGCCTTTGCATATAGTCTGTAGTAAGCAAAATAAGAAAAACTTAGTGCAATTGATATTACAAAACTTGGATTCGATGGCAGCTATGGTATGTCAATCTTCTGAGAATGATGAACGCAAGACGCCTTTGCATTTAGCGTGCCAGTACCAACAAGCAGATACAATTGGATTATTATTGAAAGCTCTAGGTATTAAAGCCGTTACGGTATGTGCACAAACTGATAGAAATGGTTGGACGCCATTGCATTATGTGTGTCGATATCAAAATATAGAAGTTGTCCAATTAGTTCTAAAAGCCCTTGGTGATAAAGTTTGGAACGTGCTTTCAAGAAAAACAGCCGACAATTTTTCTCCACAGATGCTTCTTGCAAATAATTTTAATCCTTCTTGTAAGACACTTGATCTTCAAGATCTTGTCAATTCAATGAACCTTGTTAAACCTCAAACTGAAGTACTACTTAAACCTAAAGCGATGGTCGAACAAAAATTTTTTGAAAAACAAAATCCAATGTCACCATTTGAAATAGGAAAAAACAAAGCAGAACTAATTGAATTGACAAATAACAATGCTCTGCTAATTGCACCAGCCCGAGGGTTGGTGGAAAAAGCCCAGCCTGAAAGTAATGAAAAATTCTTTTCTAAATTAAGCAAATTAAAAGAGCACTATCAAAATGAAACAAAAAAGCCTCAAGAAACCGTAAAGGGATATGCTGAATTATTGGAAAAATATAAAGCTGATGAATATAACAGGGAAGCCATTATTATTGCACGAGCCGAATTTAACCTTTACATGGCAATGAAAGCGAGTACTAAAAAACAAAAAGACACTTTAATAAGTAATGCTAAAACTGATCTAGAACAGATTTTTGAAAAAAATCCTTACAATGATGAAGTGTCACAATTATTGGAAAAAATTGAAGAAATATCAGAACAGAAAGGCCCAATTATTTCGGGTAAAGAATGGACAACAAATTCAGGTGCAAGTTCAATTATTTCGACAAGTGCTAGCAGCCACAATATCAGAAGAAATTCCGCTTTGGAATCTTCAGGCCTCATTGAATTAAACTTGAGTATTCAATACACAGAATTAAACTTCGATAAACGATTAGGTCAAGGTGCTTATGGTGAAGTGTATTCCGGAACCTGGCGTTACAACCAGGTAGCGATTAAGAAATTATTAGGGACGAATTACAACGAAGAGGCAATCCGTGAGTTACAACAAGAAGCGCAAGTGCTGGCAAAGGTGAGGTCGGATTATGTGGTTCAGATTAAAGGCTTAGCGGTTCAAGCACCAAATTATTGTTTAGTGATGGAATTGATGCCGAAGGGGAATTTATATGAGTTGTTGCAAAGCGAACAACCGTTGGGTTGGACTCAACGGTATCAATTAGCCCAAGACATTGGAATTGGTTTACATCATTT